>JAPJNB010000035.1 GCA_026461385.1 Akkermansiaceae bacterium | reverse complement strand
CCGCGCGCCAGTTCCTCCGAGATCATGCAGTACTCGAAACTGCCCAGGCCAAGCCCGCCGAATTCTTCCGGGATCGTGATGCCGAAATAACCCATCTCGCCCATCTTGTCGATCAGCTCGCGCGGAATGTCCCCCTTCTCCGGGTCCAACCGGTTGGCCACCGGCAGAACCTCTTTGTCGGTAAAGTCGCGTGCCTGCTCGCGGAACGCCAGGCGTTCGTCCGTCATGTATCCGTTCGCTTCGCTCATGGTGCTTTCCTCACATGCCGAGGCGGTCGGCTTTGTCGATGATGTTGTTGACGATGCGGACAGCTGCAATGTCGATCATCTTTCCTTCGTACTGCACCGCACCGATCCCCTGGGCGAGCGCCTCTTCGTACGCCTTCTTCATGGCGCGGGCACGCTCCACTTCTTCGGGAAGCGGCGAGAAGACCTGCTGGGCAATCTCGACCTGCGACGGATGGATCGCCCATTTGCCCACCATCCCGAGGATCATCGCCCGGCGGCATTCCTCGCGGAACGCGTCCGGTGCCTTGAAGTTGCCATAGGGGCCGTCAACCGCATCGATCCGGTTCACGCGGCAGGCGATGGTCATCTTCTGTCGCTGGTAGTGCCAGACATCGCCGGGATATCCGGTGGGGCCGCCGATGTCGCGCATGGAGACGCCCTGACTGGCCGAGTAATCCCCCATGCCGAAGATCAGGCATTCCAGGCGTGGGGTGGAGGCAGCAATCTCCTCCACCAACATCATCGCTTCGACTTCCTCGACCAGGGCATCGAGGCCGATGCGTTTCTTCAGTCCGAGCTTCTTTTCCATCATGGACAACAGCTTGTCGACGAACTGAACATCGGAAGCGCTCATGGCCTTGGGCAACATGATCACGTCGAGGTTCTCGCGCGCGCCCTCGACCACCTCGATGATGTCCTCGTAGGCGTATTCGGTCGTGAGGTCATTGATGCGCACACAGCGGGTGGTGCGCCCCCAGTCGAGCCCGTTGAGCGCATCGACGATGCGTTTGCGCGATGGGCGCTTCTCCGAAGGGGCGACCGCGTCCTCCAGGTCGAGGAAAACATAGTCGACGCCGAGGCCAGCAGCCTTTTGCATCATCTTTTCGCTGGACCCGGGGACGGACAGCTGGCAGCGGCGGTTGCGGTGGGGACGTAGGGTCATGGGCTTATCTCGCTTCAAGGTTGATCAATCTCATAGGGTTGCGCCGGCAGCGCATAGCGCCGCAATCTCCGCCGCATCAAATCCGAACTCGGCCAACACCGCCTCGCTGTGTTCACCCACGAGCGGCGCGCGCCTGCGCACCGCACCCGGCGTTTCACTCATCTTCACCGGCGTGCCCGCGAGCACGAGGGGTTTGTGCGAGCCTGGGTGCTCCGTCTCGACCAGCATCTGGCGTGCGCGGTAGTGCGGGTCGCCGAACACGTCGGCGGCGGTATAGACCGGCGCAAACGGAATTTCGCCGCCGAGCAGCGCCGTCAGTTCGGCGCGGGAGTGGCGGCCTGTCCACTGACCGACGAGTGCTTCAACGTCAGCGCGCTGCGCAATGCGGTCGTCATTGGTCCGATAACGGGGGTCCTGGGCAAGCTCGGGCCGGCCCATCTTCTGCGTCAGCGGCACCCAGAATCGGTCGTTAGGCACCCCCAGGCTGACCCAACCGTCACTGGCCGGGAACAGTCCGAACGGACACAGCAGGGGATGGCCATTGCCCTCCGGCCCCGGGACCTGTCCAGTCACGCTGTACTGGTAGACGATGCGTTCACACACGGCGAGCACCGCATCGGTCATGGCAACATCGACGAACTGCCCGCGGCCGGTGCGCTGGGCCCGCCAACAAGCCGACGTGATCCCGAACGCGAGGAACATTCCGGGCGCGATGTCGCCGATCCCTGGCCCGACCTTGGTTGGCGCTCCCCCTGTGACCGGTCCGGTGATACCCATGATGCCCCCCATGGCCTGGGCCACAGGATCGTAGGCCGGCCAGTCGGCATAGGGGCTCAGACCCGTGCGCGGGTCGCCAAAGCCGCGCAGCGTCGCGTACACGAGCTTCGGATTCCTGAGGATCAGCATTTCGTAGGCGAGTCCAAGCCGTTCCATGACGCCGGAGCGGAAGTTCTCCACCAGAGCATCGGCCTTGTCGACCAGCCGGAGCAGCGCGTCCTTGCCTTCGGGCGTCTTCAGATCGAGGACAATCGATTCCTTGTTGCGGTTGACCGACGCGAAGTAGGGTCCGAATCCACCCTGTTCGATTCCGAGTGCACCCTCGGCACGTGGGCCGGCGCGGCGGGTATTTTCGCCTCCTGGGGGCTCCACCTTGATGACACGCGCGCCCTGATCGGCCAGCATCATCGTGCTGTAGGGCCCGGCGAGCATCTGAGTGAGGTCGATGACGACCAGGCCGTCGAGAGCGCCTCCGGTACCGGCCAGGGGCTCCGTCATCGCTGCGACCAATAGCTCTTGCGCTTCAGCAGAACGGTGCGCTCGGCGTCCACGCACAGCTTGTCGTCCTGGTTTACGCCGTAGTGGCGAAACCGGACGACGCCGGCATCGCTACGATCGCCTTCGCTCTTTTCCAGGACCTCGGTGTAGGCGTACAGCGTATCGCCATGGAACACCGGGCTCAGCAACCGGATCTTGTCCATGCCCAACTCACGCAGGCATTGCTCTGCGGTGTCCTGCGCGGCCAGGCCGATGACCATGGACAGGTTGATGCCACCAAAGACGACGCGCTGACCGAAGATCCCCTGGGCCGCCTTCTTCATCGCGTCCTCGTTGAAATGGCCGTGGGCGGTGTTCATCACCATGTTGGTGATCAGCACGTTGTCCATCTCGGTGACGGTCTTGCCCCGCGCGTGGCGGATGATGGCGCCGACCTCGAAGTCCTCGAAGTAGCCGTCGCCGCTGGTGAGCGCTGCAATTTTCATGGGTGACCTTTCATCGTGCCGCCTGTTGGGCGAAGGCACGTTCGGAAATCATCTCTTCGACCTCGGACTTGCCCAGCAGGTTGCGGGCAATGATCCGCTGCTGGATCTCGGAGGTACCTTCGAAGATCTTGGTCAGGCGGGCATCGCGCCAGTGGCGCTCCACGGCGAACAGCTTGGTGTAGCCGGCGCCCCCGAGTATCTGCAGTGCCTCCGACGTGACCCGCTCGGCCATCTCGGAAGCAAACAGCTTCACCATCGACGCCTCGGTATCGCAGCGCCGCCCGCTGTCGAGTTCGCCACACACAAAATAGAGCAAGTGACGCGCAGCCTGGATCTCGGTGGCCATCGTGGCGATCTTGAACCGGATCGCCTGGTACTCGGCGATCGGCATTCCAAACTGCTTGCGTTGCAGCGCATATTCGGTGGCGTCTTCCAGCGCGCCCTGTGCCAGGCCGATCGAACGTGCCGCCGTATGGGCACGGGCACCCTGCAGCCCGTGGGTCATGAGCAGGAAGCCCTTGCCTTCCTCGCCGATCTGGGCGGATGCCGGCACACGCACACCATCCAGCGCGAGTTCGAAGGTCTTCCAGCCGAAGTAGCCGATCTTCGGGATCGGGTTCCCGGTCATGCCTTTGGGGAAGGTGCCGCGTTCCTTCTCGACCATGAAGGCGGAGATCCCCATCCAGCGTTTATCGGCACTGGGGGCACGCGCGGTGCGCGCAAAAATGGTGAGGTAGTCGGCGCCGTCGGCAAAGGTGCACCAGTACTTGTTGCCGGTGAGCACCCATTCATCCCCGTCGCGCACGGCCCGGCACGAGATCGCAGCCAGGTCCGAGCCGGTGTCCGGTTCGGAGAGCGCCGAAGCGCCCATGAACTCACCCCGCACGACACGTTGCAGATACTTCCCCTGCTGCTCCTTCGGTAACGCACTGCGCAGCCAGCCGCCCTGGCCCCGCGCCATAAGCGACGCCACCGACATCCAGCCACGCGCGAGTTGTTCAGCCACCAGGCAGTACTCGAAGTACCCGAGCCCCAGTCCCCCGTGCTCCTCGGGAATCATGATGCCGAAGTAGCCCATGTCCGCCATCTTCTGCCGCAGTTCCATCGGAATCTCGCCGTCCGGTCCGTCCAGCTTGTTGGCCACCGGCAGCACTTCCTTCATCGTGAATTCGCGGGCCGCGTCGCGGATCATGCGACGCTCCTCGGTCATGTAGCCTTTTCATCTTCCGACATGTCAGCTCCGAACTCTGACGAGATTGGCGCGCTTGAAGGTGATCACCGCCTCGTCACGCTGGTTCCACCCGCGGGTATGCCATGTCACGATGCCGTGGCCTGGGCGGTTGCTGGCAAGCCGCGCCGCGACCACCTCGGAGGCCGCGTAAAGGGTCTCGCCGGGATACACGTCACGCAGGTAGCTGAGCTCTTCGACCCCAAGGAAAGGGCCGCCGATCTCGGACAAATCCTCCACACTCAGGCCGAAAACTGTGTTGAACACCAGTAGCGGGTTGACCGGCGTGGCTGGATGCCCGTGGGCCGCCGCGTACGCGGCATTGGTGTAGTGCGGGTTGTAGTGCAGCGTCAAGGTGCTGAACAACATGTTGTCCGATTCCGTCAGCGTGCGGCCCCAGTGGTGGACAAAATGCTGGCCGACGCTGAAGTCTTCGTAACGATTGCCGCGCGCCCGCAATTTGGATTCGGACTTCAGTCGGGCGACTGTGTTCTCGGAAGTGGTCATCGCTATGTCTTGCTCAGAAAGTGGGGTTCGGGCACACGCCAGATTGAATGAATGTTCCGCCCGGAGCGCACGGCTTTGAATCACATATGCGATGGTTTTCCAAGGGGTCTTCCGGCAAATTGGTGGCATTCCTCCAGTACATTGCTGAACATGTCAAAACCCCCTGCTTACCTGCGTCGGTCCGTGCTCTATGTGCCCGCTGCGAACGCGCGCGCGATGGCCAAGTCCTGGTCGCTTGGTGCAGATGTGATCGTGTTCGACCTGGAGGACGCCGTTGCCCCTTCGGCCAAGGCTGCGGCCCGCGAGGCCCTGATCACGCAATTGGCAGAAAACCGCCGCCTCGGCATGGAAGTGGTCATCCGCGTCAATGCGCTCGGCACGGCCGACCTCGCATTGGACCTTGAGGCTGTCGCGCGCAGCCGACCGGATGCCGTGCTGCTGCCGAAGGTGGACAGCGCGGATGACCTGCACGCTTTCGCGAAGAGCGCCGCGGCTGCGGCGCTGCCGCCGGACATGCTTTTGTGGGCCATGGTGGAGACCGCCTCCGGGATCGCCGAACTGGACGCGATCGTGCAGGCAGGCATGTCGCTGCAGCCACGCCTGCACTGCCTCGTCGTCGGCACGAACGACATCGCGAAGGAGACCGGAGTGTTCACCGGCGATCAGCGCGCCTGCCTGGTTCCCTGGTTGATGCACATCGTTCTGGTTGCCAAGCGCCGCGGCGTGACGGTGCTCGATGGCGTATGGAACGACTTCCGCAACCAGGCTGGCTTCGACCTCGAGGCCACACAGGGAATGAAGATGGGCTTCGACGGCAAGACCCTGATCCACCCGAGCCAGGTGGAACACGCCAATCGCATCTTCTCACCCTCGCCCGAGGCCTTGGAGGATGCACGCCGCATCGTGGCCGTGTTCTCCGATCCGCAGCATGCAGCGTCGAACGTGGTCAACTTCGACGGTCGTATGGTCGAGCGGCTCCATTACGAGCAAGCCGTGCGACTGCTTGCGATCCACGCGCGCACTTCAGGCGCCGACCAAGGCAGTTGAACAACGCGCACTGTTGCTCGCGCCGCCCCGGCACCACTCAAGTCATTTTCAGATCGCCACAACGCACTTAGCCCGCCCTGCGCAAGCGCATGGTGGCCGTCGCGCTCGCCACAAGCACGCCAGCCTGGTTGTGCACCTCGCCCCTGCAAAACGCCAACGAACGGCTTGAAGACTCGACACGCCCCATGGCGACAAGGGTGCCCTCGGCTGGCAGCATGAATTGCACATGCAAGTCGACCGTGCCGGCAAATTCGACGCCAGTGCCATGCGCCCGTGCGGCACGGGCCATGGCACTGTCCAGCACCGTCGCCAAAACGCCGCCATGCACAAGCTGTCGCCGATTGTTGAGGTCATGCCGTTGTTGCACCTGCAAGTGCACTTCACCCGGCTTCGACACTATTTCGACCACGCCCATCCATTCGGTGAAGGGGGCGTCACTGGGATACGCTGGCGAAGTGTTCACGGGTTGTTCCAAGTCGTTTTCCATAATCTTAGTCCCTTGATCAGACGAGTCGTGCTTTTGGGGTATGCCAGCGTTCGTGCCGGGCGTTTTGTACCGCGCGCGTCCTACGGGTCCTGCCAATCGCGTCACATCACTTTTCGACCGCGTGACTTTGGCAACGTAGCGATCTAGCACCTACGGGGGCAACGCCTTCACCCATGTCGCAATGGCCAGGGCAATAGCGACCGGTTGCTCGGGGAACAACGCGTGCGAAGACCTGGGAATCGTGGCCACCGTGACGCGGGCACCAAACGCCTTCTTGAGTTCATCCCAGCGGTCGCGGGGCTTGAACGGGTCCTCTTCCGGAATGAGTTCAAGCAGCGGAGCATTGCCGGCTGCCCACCACACCGCCTGGGGCACCACTTTTTCCACCTGCATCATGCGCGTGTTTGTATGCCATCCCTTGAGCCAGACGGAAGCGTCATTGCCTGCAGCAAAAAAATTGATGCGTAAAGCCGCCAGGCGCTGCTCGTCCGGCAATGCCAGGTTTCCGGCGCGTCCAGGGGAAGTCCATACGTCTGGATAACGCTGAGAGGTATCTCCCGCCGAGGCTGCGGCCAGGACGACACCACGAACCTTCTGCGGGTACTGAACCGCCGTCATGCGGGCGACGAAATGCCCGAACGCGTGGCCGACGATCACGGCGCGCCCGTCGGCCTGTTGGTCTATGACTGCTGCCACGTCGCGGGCAAAGTCGTACAGGTCCTGCCCCTTCATCGGCCCGGTCGACTTGCCGACGCCGCGCGGCTGCGGCCGCAACACCCGAAAACCTGACGATGCGAGCGACGCGGCAACCTGATCGTAGTCTTCATAACTGTCTCGTCCCAGCGAAGGAAGCACTACGATGGATGGCCCCGCACCCTGCACAAGCGTTTCAATGGCAACGTCGTCATAACGCACAATTTCGACTCGGACTTGTAACAATGGGTTTGGTGGTGTGGCGCAGCCCGCCAGCAGCGACACTGCAGCACATAGAAGCGAGACAAACTTTTTCATGGCATATGACCGTTTTGGATGAAGTTGACGAAAGAGGCAGATTCGCGCCGGAGATCAGCGCGTCGATGCAGGCCCTGCCGGGGCAACACCCTCACCCAGGTCGCCGTTTCTTAGTTTCGCGAACGCCGCCTTCTTGGCAGCTCCACCTACGGCATAGTCGTCCATGCCGATCACAAACCTGGAAAACCGCCAAACGCCGTCCGCCTCCTTGCGCAACTCGGCGGAATAGATGACAGTTGCACCCAGCGACAGCCCATTGGCGGCGACCGTCACGATGCCATAGGCGATGGCGGTGGCCTCGGTCGCAGAGAGGCGGTCGATGACGACATTCGTCATGGCGTGCCGGCGTTGATCTGCCTGCACTCTTGAAGCATCGTCAACATACTTGGCAATCACGTCAGGGCCGACGTGGCGCGAGGTCGGCCGCGCACTTCCGCGCGTGATGACCAGTTCGCCATGCATCGTGAACAACGAGCGCACAACATCCAGCCGGGCTTCATCCCAGGCAATTCCCCAACGGTAGAACGCTTCCTGGATCAGCATTCTGTCCAGAATATTGGTGGACTCAAGGACAACCCCATTGGCTTGCAGATCAATCCATCCGACCTTGCTTGCCCAGTGTTGGGGCGGAAAACTTGCCTCGTCCGAAGCCGAAACCGTCACTACCCCATCCGTCTCAGTCATGTGCTCGCTCCTAGTTGAACAAATCTACCGTCGCCGTGCGACCAAGCGGTGCGCGAAGCACAGGCGAATCACGAAATTTCCCCTGTGTTCCCGTTGGTCGTTGGGTCAGTGCTGCCATCGCACGACGGCCCGGGTGGTCAGCCGACCGTTCCTGCGTCTTGATCGGCGCGATCGAGGGTAGCCGCGCAGATAGTCCTGATGGTTGCCGAAGATCGGCCGTGCCGCCATCGCATCCGTGATGGTGTTGTCTGCGCAGCGGGATTAAACTACCCATCGTCACCTGAGGGCATCCCATGGCAATCGATACGCCACGCAGCGGCGTTCAACTCTTCTCACTGGTCAAGCCAAGCGGCGAACTGGAGCTTTCGCTTCAGCGTGTCGCTGTCGCCCCGCCGGATGCCCACGAGGTCACGGTACGCATCGAAGCAGCACCCATCAATCCGTCGGACCTCTGGCTGATGTTCGGTACCGCCGACCTTAGCGCCGTCAAGCTATCCGGAACGCCTGACAATCCCGTCGCCACGGCGCCGATACCCGTTTCTGCGATGGGGAGCATGGCGGGTCGCCTGAACACCCCGCTGGCTGTGGGCAATGAAGGTGCCGGCGTGGTCATCGCGGCGGGTGCCTCGACCGACGCGCAGGCGCTGCTGGGCAAGACCGTGGCCCTGCGCGGTGGAGCGATGTATGCGCAGTACCGTAATCTCGCCGCTGACCAGTGCCTGGTGTTGCCGGACTCTGCTACTGCGGCCGAAGGGGCGTCCAGCTCCGTCAACCCCCTCACCGCGCTGGGCATGGTCGAGACGATGCAGCGCGAAGGACATACCGCGCTGGTGCACACTGCGGCGGCGTCCAACCTCGGCCAGATGCTGAACCGGATCTGCCTGAAGGATGGCATCGGGCTCGTGAATATCGTGCGCAGGCCGGAACAGGCGGACCTGCTCAGGGCGGCCGGCGCGGCGCATGTGTGCGACAGCAGCTCGGACACGTTTGGCCGAAACCTCACCGATGCACTCGTGGCCACCGGTGCGACGATCGCATTCGATGCCACCGGTGGTGGCACGCTCGCCGGTCAAATACTGGGCTGCATGGAGGCCGCACTGAACAGGACGGCCAAGGAATACAGCCGATACGGGTCAACCACCCACAAACAGGTCTACCTCTATGGCGGCCTGGACACGCGCCCGACCGAGTTCGCCCGCAACTTCGGCATGGCGTGGGGGATGGGCGGCTGGTTGCTGACCCCGTTCCTGCAACAGATCGGGAACGAAGCCGCACAGGTATTGAAGCGGCGCGTTGCAGCAGAGCTGGAGACGACCTTTGCGAGCCACTACGCGGGTGAACTTTCCCTGGCCGATGCGCTGCGACCGGAATGGATCGCGCTGTATGGACGGCGTGCCACACGCTCGAAATACCTTATCAATCCGAATTGTGCTCTGACTTGAGCAGGAGATCAGCACCATGGAATACCGCAAGCTGGGGCGCACTGGATTGTTGGTGTCTAGGGCCTTCTTCGGAGGCACGGGCATCGGAGAGTTCGAGAGCGAGCAGTCGACGCAAAAACTCGTGGATGCCGCATGGGACCGCGGAATCAACACCTTTTACTCGGCCGATACGTACCACAACGGACGCGCTGAAGCATTGCTGGGAACGGCCATCCGCTCCCGGCGCAATGAAGTCAACCTGGTGATCAAGGCCGGCATGCGCGTGGGAACCGCAGACGCCCCGAGCTCAAGCGCAGAGTGGAAAGGGACACCGAGGCGCGTCGGCATCGACAATGCCATGTTCATGAAAAAGGGCATCGGGCCGACGTCGAGAGGGCTGACCCGAAAACATTTGATGACGGCGGTGGAGGCATCGCTGAAGCGGCTGGGGACGGACTACATCGACGTGTACGTCGCGCACTTCTATGACCCGTCGACTCCCATCGAGGAGACGCTTCGGGCCATGGACGACCTGGTACGCCAGGGGAAGATTCTCTATGTCGGCTGTTCTCAAACGGCCGCCTGGCAGCTCTACCGTGCGCTCTGGGCCAGTGAGGTCAACAAGCTGGTGTCCTACCAATCGCAGCAGATTCACTTCAACGTTTTCGAGCGCGACTCCCGCAGGGAGCAATTGCGGGCAGCCGAGGCTGCAGGCGTAAGCGTCCTCGCCTTCAACTCACTGGCCGGCGAATTGTTGGCAGGACTCCATTCCCGAGAGGGCGAGACCCGGGACTCGATGGGATTTCGGCGGGTTTATGCCGACATGTACTGGACCGACTACAACCTGGACTTCACCGACGAGTTCATCAAGCTCGCCAGTTCGTTCGGGCGTTCACCCAGTTCCCTCGCCTACGCTTGGACGCTGGCGCAGCCTGCTGTAACCGCGCTCAACGTGGGGCCGCGATCCGCCGAGGGATTCGACCCTGTCATACAGGCCATCGACACCCCATTGTCTCCTGTCGAAGCGGATGCCATATCGACGCTGCTCGACCGCTACCCGGCACTGCCACCGACAACAGCAGGCCGGCTCACCCTCGAGAGCCTTTGACATCGACCGACCCACACTTCCCGCAAAGGAATCCTATGCAGACCGATCCCGCCTCGACAGCGGATGCCTTTCGCGACAGCGCGAAATCCTTTCTTGCCGACATGGGCGGTCCGGCGCGTGTACGCCGCCTGCGTGATGCCACCCCTGGTTTCGAGCGCTCCGTCTGGAGCGCCATCGCCGACGCCGGCTGGACTTCCATCCTGGTACCCGAATCCGACGGCGGACTCGGCCTGGGTGTGCGCGAATTGCTGTCTGTCGTCGAAGAGGTCGGCCGCAGACTGTTGCCCGAGCCGTTCGTGGCGGCAGGTGTCCACAGTGTGGCATTGCTGTCTGCGCTCGCGGGTTCGGCGCCGCGCGACGCGTTGCTGGCGGACGCCATGGCCGGCCGACGTGTGATCGGCGTCGCCTGGCAAGAAGAATCCGGCGCGCTGCACGCCAGCCGGCTCGAGACCTGTGTCGAAGCGACAGGCGATGAGCTCTACGTGACCGGTGAGAAGAAATGGGTCGTGCCAGGTGCCGGCGCGGATGGCTGGCTGGTACTGGCCAACGGCCCCCAGATCTGCTGGGTCGAGGCAGGACCGGCGGTCGAACAGGATTCCCTGCCGCGGGTCGACGGCAGCTCGATGGCGAATCTGCGTTTCACGCGCGCAAAGGCGCTGACTCTCGCCGAGGGAGACACAGCCCTGGCGGCACTGGAGCGAGCCAACGATACGGCACGGCTGGCCCAGGCCGCGGAACTATTGGGGATTGCGCGGCAGTCGTACGACATGACGCTGGCATACCTCAAGACGCGCGTGCAGTTTGGCAAGCCGATCGGTGCCAACCAGGCGCTCCAGCACCGCATGGTGGACGCCTACATCGCGGTGGAAATCGCGGCGGCGTGCCTGCGCGACGTGCTGGCACAGCACGAGCGCGGTGCCCAGCCGCTCGCTGCCCTCGCCAGCCGCGCCAAGGCGCGCTGCGCAGACGTGGCCCTGCAACTGACGCGACTCGCCATCCAATTCCACGGTGCCATCGGCTTCACCGACGAATTCGACATCGGTCTGTATTGGAAACGCGCGGTGCACCTCGCGAGCTGGCTGGGTGGACCGGCGGCTCATCGCGCGCGTTTTCTACGTCTGCAGCCCGACGCCAGGGAGACCAGCAGCGAACAAGATCTGGCACCGGTTCCACCAAGCGACACCGACTGGGCCGAGCTGTCCGAAGCTGCATTCCGGCGCGCTGTGCGGTCGTTCCTGCACGCGCACTACCCGGCGCACCTGCGCCATGCGCCGCGCCGGGTACATTGGCACGAAATCAAGGACTGGTACCTTGCGCTGTCGCGCCAGGGCTGGATCGCGCCGGCATGGCCCAGGGAGCACGGCGGCATGGCCTTGCCGCCGGACAGGATGCTGGCCTTCATCGAGGAGTTCGAAGACTTCGGAGCCGCCCGCATGCCGGACCAGGGCCTCATCAACCTCGGGCCGGTCCTGATCCAGCATGGCACGCCGGAGCAGCAGCTCCATTGGTTGCCAAAGATCATCAGCGGTGAACACATCTGGTGCCAAGGCTATTCGGAGCCGAATGCCGGCTCCGATCTGGCCTCGCTGCGGACCGAGGCCGTCCCGGACGGCGACGACTTCATCGTCAACGGACAGAAAATCTGGACCACCCTGGCGCAAGACGCGACGCACATCTTCCTGCTGGTGCGCACCGACAAGACCGTGAAGAAGCAGGCCGGCATCAGCTTCCTGCTGGCCGATCTGAAGACCCCGGGCATCACCGTGCGTCCGATACGCAACATCGCCGGCGAGGACGAGTTCTGCGAAGTGTTCTTGGACAACGTCCGGGTCCCGCGCGCCAACCTGGTCGGTCGTCTCAACGAAGGATGGAGCATCGCTAAGGCGCTGCTGGGCTTCGAACGGCTGTTCGTCGGCAGCCCCAAGACCGTCCACCATGCCCTCGGCCTGCTGCGTCGGTTCGCGCGCCGCGAAGGCATGTTCGCGGACGCCGCCTTCACCGCCGAAATGGCCGTGCTGGAACTGGATCTGGCCGACTTGCTGGCGGCATACGCCGTCTTCGCCGACATCGTCAAGCGCGGCGACGCGCTACCGCCTTCGGTTTCGCTACTGAAGATCTTCGCCACCGAAACCTATACGCGCATCGCAGCCAAGATAGTGGACGTGGCGGCCGAGCATGGCGGCACGCGACTCGAACTGGACTTGGGCGACACCGCGGTCGAGCCGCTCGCACCCCTGTTCACCGCCACGATCACCACGATCTACGGTGGCTCCAACGAAATCCAGCGAAACATCCTGGCGCGCCAGGTTCTGGACCTTCCCAACTGACTATGCAATCGCACAGGCATGACGAAGCACCGACGCCAACTGAGGAACTCCAAATGAACGACCTGACCCAACTCCAGTATTCCCTGCTTGACCACGTCGCGACACTGACGATGAATGCACCCCCCGTCAACGCGTTGACCCGGACGTTGAACGATGAGTTGACACTGGCGCTCGACCGCATTTCGGAGATGGATGAGGTGCGCGCGGTCATCCTCACCGGCGCGGGCAAGGTGTTCTGCGCGGGCGCCGACCTGAAAGGACGGGCCTCTGTGATCAAGGGGCCGGGTGACCTGCCCGCCCATTCGCGCCGCACGCGCGAGTGCTTCCATGCGATCCGCGAGTGTGCCAAGCCGGTGATTGTGGCCATCAACGGCGCAGCGCTCGGCTCGGGGCTGGCCATCGTAGCATCCAGCGATATCCTGATCGCCTCGGACAAGGCGACAGTGGGACTTCCCGAGGTCGATGTCGGATTGCTGGGCGGGAGCCGGCATGCCATGCGCCTGTTCAGCCATTCACGCCTGCGCCGCATGGCACTCACCGGTATGCGCGTCGCGGCGCCCGAGCTGTACCGCTTGGGCATCGTGGAAGCTTGCGTCCCGCCGGAGGAGCTGATGTCCGCAGCTCTGGAGATTGCCCGGACTGTCGCATCCAAAAGTCCCGTGTCCACGCGCATGGGCAAACACACGCTCAACGTGGTCGAGGACATGAGTCTGCGTGACGGCTACCGCTACGAGCAGGACATGACCGCACAGATCGGAAAGACGGACGATGCCAAGGAGGCGCAGCGGGCGTTCGCCGAGAAGCGCGCGCCGATATTTACCGGGCGCTGACCGGTGGCGGGCGCTGCGCCGGATGTGCGTCTCATGGCGACGAACCCCAGCGTGGCGACCTGGCAAGCCGAGCGGATCGCCACTCAGTCACCTCGATCAAGCTCCACCAGCGCACCCACTTGAACAGCATCGCCCGTGGCACGAGTCCTACACAATGGGTTGCCATCCATCTCGCAAGCATCACCATGCCTTTGAATCCCCTGTCGGACGACGTGAAGTCCACCATCGCTCCATCGAAATGAAGACCTATG
>JAPJNB010000004.1 GCA_026461385.1 Akkermansiaceae bacterium | reverse complement strand
GTATTTCATCGGGGCTACGGATGAGGTTGTAGAGAGCGTTTGGACATGGCTCGATGGATCGGTTATGAGCTACAGTAACTGGGGCGGAAGTGAACCTAATGGAGACGACTATCTGGCTATCACTACAGGAGGGTGGGGCGGCATCGGATTTGCCCAATGGAACGACACTTTCCTGAATCCAAGTGATTTCAATCGTGGCTACATCCTCGAATTCCCAAAACAAACTCTAACCCTCACCTCACCCACCCACGGCAGCATCACCAGCGCGGGCGAATACGATCCTGGCACCTCCGCCACACTCACCGCCATCGCAGACGCGGGCTACGCCTTCACGGGTTGGACCGGCGACGCCTCTGGCACGACCAACCCACTCACTCTCACCATGGACGCCAGCAAGACGGTCAGTGCCACGTTCGCGGCAGATCTATCCGATGCCGACTCCGATGGCCTCACCGCCTACGACGAAGTCACGCTCTATCACACCGACCCCACCAAGGCGGATAGCGACAACGACGGCCTCAGCGACGCCTACGAGCTGGGCATCGGCCGGTTCTCGGTGATTTCTGGCACTCGCACCTGGGCACAAGCCAAAGCCCATGCCGAGACTCAAGGCGGCACCCTCGCCACCTTCGCCAATCAAGACGAATGGAACCTCGCCATGCAATCAATCGGCAGCGATGCGTTGCAGGATGTCGGAGGCCTATGGATCGGTGCCACGGACGAAGCCGTCGAAGGCACCTGGCGATGGATCACCGGCGAGCCATTCGTTTTCACCCGTTGGGAAACCGGCCAGCCCGACAATGGCAGCAACTCCGACTACGCCGCCGTGGCGGGCGACTTGGGTGGCAACACCGGAAAATGGTATGACTACCGCGCCACCACCAGCCGCGACGGATATATCCTCGAGTCTGGCTATTCCACCAACCCGAGCGATGCGGACAGCGACGACGACGGATTACTCGACGGTGCCGAACGAACCGCCGGAACCAATCCCTTCAATGCCGACACCGATGGCGATGGCCTCACGGATGCGCAAGAAGTGAACCTCACCCACACCAACCCAAAGCTCGCCGACAGCAACTCAAACGGCACCAACGATGCCCTCGACGACCAAGACAGCGATGGACTGACCAACATCGCCGAGATCACGCAATACGGCACCGACCCCATCAATGCCGACACCGACCACGACGGCTTGACCGATTTGGCGGAACTTGGCCGAAATCGCTTCGTGCTGGTGCTTCCTACCAGTCCATTGACCTTTGCCCAAGCCGTGGCTAGCGCACGTAGCAAGGGCGGCTATCTGGCTACGTTTGCTTCTCAGGCAGAATATGAAGAGGCATTGGCACAAATTCCACCACATACCCTACTCAATGTCGCCGGCCTATGGATTGGTGCCTCAGACGAGCAAACTGAGGGCCAATGGCGATGGCTCACTGGCGAGCAATTTACGTTTACCAAATGGGCACTGGGCGAGCCAAACAACACGGGGAACTCCGATTATGCTGCGATTGCAGGCGATTTGGGTGGTGAGTTAGGCAACTGGTATGATTACCGTGGCGTCGTGACACGCGATGGGTACATTCTCGAAAAATCATTTATCACCAATCCACTGTTAGCCGACACGGATGGAGACGGGATCTCAGATAGCCAAGAAATCGGATTGCGAACATCTCCCAACGTCGCAGACACCGATGGTGACGGATCATCAGATGGTAGCGAGAGCGAATTCGGAGGTGATCCCCTTAGTCCGTCCGTGAGTCCCCAGTGGAAAACCAACCTACAGCATCAGAACTCTTCATCTGGCTTTGAGCTGCGGTTTCCTACAAGAATTGGGGATGTTTATCAAACCGAAGCATGCAGTGATCTCATCAACTGGAGCGTCTTAGAAACTGGAATTCAAGGAACGGGATCCACCCTATCACGCACTTACGCATCTGATGGCCGTGCCAAACGCTACTTCCGAGTGCGGAGGAATTGAATCGCGGGTGGGGCAGGCCCGCCATGAGCTTTCTCAGCGGTCTACGTTTTAAAACAATTCAAGTTCACGGACAAGCTACGGAACGCCTTGCCACAGCAGGGAATTTGCGGCTTGAACGGGGAATTCCTCGGCACCGTCAATGCGGGCGGCATCCAATCGCCAAGGCAATTCAATTGCAGAAGGAGGTGCCTCTACCAACAAAACACTCCCCCACCCCGCAACTCTGCGCCCCCATCGCGCCCTATCATTTCTGCCGAATCCACTCGCAGAAATTTTGACAGAGCCCAAAGAGTCGCTATGATCGCCCCCGCCCGACTAACCCCGGCCAATTTCACTCATGAGCGACACCACCATCGAAAAACACAGTTTCCAAGCCGAGATCCAGCAACTGCTCGACCTCGTCGTCCACTCACTCTACACCGACAAGGAGATTTTCCTCCGTGAGTTGATTTCCAACGCCTCGGACTCGATGGAAAAACTCCGCCACATCGAGGCGACCGAGAAAGACGTGCACGACCCCGGCCTCCCGCTGGAAATCCACATCACAACCGATGCTGAGGCCAAGACCTTGACGATCTCCGACGCAGGCATCGGCATGACGCGCGAGGAACTGGTCAAAAACCTCGGCACCATCGCCCACTCCGGCACCAGGGCATTCCTCAAGTCAGTGAAAGACAGCGGTAGCACCCCCGGCAACATGATCGGGCAGTTCGGTGTCGGCTTTTACTCGGCATTCATGGTGGCCGATGTAGTCAAGGTCCACACCCGCAGCTGGCGCGAAGAAGGCGAGGAGCTCGTCTGGATCAGCGATGGCAAAACCGGCTACGAAATCGAGGAATCCCCCGGCCAATCGCGCGGGGTCAAGATCGTGATGCACCTCAAGGAGGAGCTCAGCGAGTACGCCGAAGAAACCCGCCTCAAGCACCTCATCGAGACCTACAGCAACTTCGTCGGATTTCCGATTTTCCTCAATGACAAGCGGATCAACGAGGTCGAGGCACTCTGGCTGAAAAATAAGTCGGAGATTTCCGAGGACGACTACAAGGCATTCTATCAGTTTGCCTGCAAGGCGTTTGACGAGCCGGCCTATCGCCTGCATTTCAGTGCCGACGCACCGATCGCGATCAACACCTTGGTCTTCGCACCCAGTGAGAACCCCGAGCGCATGGGCTTCGGCAAGGTCGAGGGAGGCATCGCGCTTTACTCGAAAAAAGTGCTGATCGACGCAGACCCTAAGGGCCTACTCCCCGACTGGATGCGCTTCATGAAAGGGGTGGTCGACAGCGCGGACCTCCCGCTGAACATCTCGCGCGAAACCATGCAAGACAGCGCATTGATCCGCAAACTCGGTGCGGTCATCAGCAAGCGCGTGATCAAAATGTTCGAGAAGGACGCCGAGGCAGACCCAGAAAAATACCGGGGATTCTATCGGAAATTTGACCGCTTCTTCAAAGAAGGCATCGCCACCGACTACGCGAACCGCGAAGCACTCGCCAAGTTATTGCGCTTTGAATCATCACTCACCGATGCGGGCGCCGTGTGTGGATTCACCGACTATGTGTCGCGGGCCAAGGACGGCCAGGCGTCGATCTACTACCTCGTCGGTGCGAGCCGCGAGCAAGTCGAGAGCAGCCCCTACGTCGAGGCATTCAAGGCGCGCGGACTGGAAGTCATTTTCTTCACCGATGCCGTGGACGAATACGTCGTGGAATCGCTCGGCGAGTTCGATGGCAAAAAGCTCGTTTCCATCCGCCACGGCGGCGTGGATTTGGAAGATCACGCGCCAGAAGGTGATGCGCTCTCCGAGGAACAAACCACCGCGCTCTGTGACTTCCTCAAGCAGGAACTTGGCGACAGCGTCACTGCCGTGGCCAGCGGCAAGCGCTTGGTTGACAGCCCGGTGATCGCCCTCGTTCCTTCAGATGGCATGAGTCCTCAAATGCGCCAAATGATGAAAGCGATGGATGAGAACTTCAAAGAAGACATCAAGGTCGAATTGGAAATCAACCCGCGTCACCCGTTGATGAAAAAACTCGCCGAGGCCAAGGACTCAAATCCCGAGCTGGCAAAGCTGGTAGCACTTCAACTGTTAGACAACTCGTTGATTGCCGCAGGTCTGTTAGAAGATGCTCGCGACACGGTTTCCCGCATGAACACGCTGATGGAAAAGGCGATGGGCTGATGACGATCAACTGCCCCAAATGCCAAAGCAGTCTCCGCGTTCCCAAGTCTACACTCGGGACTCGCGTGAGCTGCACGGAATGTCGCCATTCATTCTATTCGAGCGATCGCCACCACCACGGCGAAACCTTCGTCATCTACGATTTGGAAACCACGGGGCTCGACGCCCACCAGGAAGAGTTCATCCAGATCGCAGCGATGCGTTTCACCGCCGGCAGCTTACGCGTCGAGGAGACCTTCGCCCGCTTCGCAAGACCGCGTCGGCCGATCTCATCTTTCATCGAGAGCTACACCGGCATCGGCAACCGTCACGTTGCAAATGCCGCCCGACCTGAAGAGGTCTTGTGCGAATTTTCAAGATGGTCGGGCGATGCCACCTTGATCGCTCACAATGGATTGAAATTTGACAGCAAATTTCTAGCAGCCACCTGCCAGCGACATGGCTTACCGATGCGGGTGGTGGACAGCATCGACTCGATTCATCTATCCAAAATGTTTTTTGGCAACGCTCGCGGGACGGGTCACTCGCTCGACCACCTCGTCAGCCGGCTGCGAATCCAATCGCAAGGGGCGCGCCGTCACGATGCCCGTGGGGACGTCCAGATTTTGGGCGACGCCGTTGCCTCGTTGTGGCAGCGCCTCGAACTCGATGCCGCGTTCAATGGAGTGCGCCGCCACCAAGCGACCTTGCCGCAAGTCTGCTGAATTTTCCTGCTAGAGATCATTTCAGCTAAAAGCATCAACCCGATCAAACAGGCGTGGAGTGCATCATTTCCAGAATGAAATGATGCCTTGGCAGCTTAGTTTCCTGAATGGGAGTAGGTCCGCAGATAGATTCCGATATCCGTGACGCTGGAGACAAAGCGGTTGAGACCGTCTTGTTCGGAGGCCGAGAACGTGTATGCAGGAATGACGAGCTTCCACCTGCTGTTCCAAGCACTGCGGGCGATCAAACGATTGCTGCTGAACTCCAATGGCGGTGCCCCCCCTTGGAAGAGCCCGACATTGCCCACGGCCCGGAAGGCTTGATGCTTGCGGATGACCCATGGTTGCTCATTAAGAGTGCCATTGGCATTGAAGAACTGGTTGCTGTTAAAGTCATTTGCCCCGAGGTTATACGGTAGCGGTAAGGCTTGATCTACAATCGACCAAGTCCGCACTTCGCCTGTATCTCCGAATGGCGGTGCCCTCATGATGTCATTCCCGCATGGAATCAAATAGACATAAGGTGTGGCACTCAACGCAGTCGTCCGGTCGATAGCAGTGATGTTAGGGTCAGCAATAGAAGCATCCATTCCTTGGTATCCGGGGAACACGACGCCCGCATTGCTAATTTTCGTCGCATAACTCGATGCCGAGAATGCGTGGTCAAATGCCGCAAGATCGAGACCGAAGAAGTTCTTACCGTGCTCGATCGTCGAGCTAAACGGAATGATGATTCCAGGAACTGCTGTGCCATTCGATTTTTGAATATTACGGCAATTCACTGCCACATCGGCATCATCCATCACGTTCGACACGATGTGCTGCTCAAGCGTTTGTTTCCATGCATCATCATCGCTTGTTTCATCGGGATCATCCAGAATTCGGAACAATTCCTGACGCAAAGAAAAAACGGTGCCGTAGTAATCGGGGTTATTGATTCCAAGCCGGCCTTCCGCCACCGAGAAATCGGAATTGAGCTGCGCCATTGTACCCGCTAGACCCGCGTCGCCGAGGGTACTGACGCTCGATTGTGGAACACCGCCAGTCAAGTCGCCCAAGGAGCGGGACGCCACAATCCGGTCGAAGACCTTTTGTCCCGTCGTCGTGCCGAGCAATCCGGTCTCGAAGTCATAGGACTTCGCGGCCAGATAGGTGTAGCGGCTCGCAAGATCAAATAGGCTCCGGTACTGCTCAAGGGCTTCATTGCGGAACAAGCGGAACGTCACATCCTTGGTGCGATACCCTTGGATGAGTGCCCCAGCTCGCATCCGGAAGGTTTCACGCTCAGTCAAGATCCGGTTGGCCCGTGCCAAAACATTCGCAACCCGCTCATTCGCCTGCTGCATGCGGATCGAAGGTTCCTGAAGGGCTGCGACTTGCCCGGTCAACTCCTTAAAGTCTTTTTCAAACTCATACACTTCCTGCTGGATGTCCAAATCCCTCTGAAGATCTGCCATGGCCAATTCATAAGCGGTGTCCTTCACGAGAAATGCATAGTCAGCAACTCGCCAAATATTCTTACTCGCCAACGCGGAGAGACTCAACATCGCCTGGCTCACCGTGGCGGTGGTTTTCACAGCACCCCGTGCGCCCGATGTAACATCATTGGCAACGCCTACCATCCTGGGGAAGAACTCGGCGATTGCGTCAGCAGTTTGATTGACCTTAGGCTTTGCCTCATCGACTACCTCCTTCGCATACTCCGCTGCACTCTTGATAGCGGTTGTGACCAGCTTCTGAACTGAGTTCGCAATGGTCATGTTGCGCTTGGTGGTTTCAATACTGATCTTTTCAAGCAGAGCGTTCGCCTTACGAGTAAAGTTCGTCTCCAAACCGATCGAAGACTTCAATGCTGCGTTGTAGTCCAAGTACGCAAGGTGAGCTTCCATCAAGGCGTCTTGCAATTCACCTGTCTCTGGCCGCTTACCCATGTTCGTCATGAATTTATCCGAGTACTGAACAAATTGATTAGGCGTTACGGTAACGGATACCATCTGAGTCTGATTATTTTTTTCATTAACGATGTCTTGAATCGTCTTATTTGTGAAATCTGTCCTGCAGAGCGAAGTTCTAACCCGTATGCTGTAGGTTGACCCAACTGGATTCGAAGTATCTACCATCACCAATGGGGTGCTTGCAAACGGGCGATCCACCACAAACCAATGCTCAAGATCAGGTCCATAGTACGTTGTGTCGAAGGTCTTCCCAGGCCCCACATCACCCTCATAGGGACGCCCGAAGAGTTCAATCAACTGATCCCGGTAAGCAGTCTCCTGCTCGGCAATGGAGCTGGTATAATCGTTCACCTGATCCTCTTGATTTCGCAGGGAGCGGGACATCGTTGCGGCCTGATTGAACGAACCTGCCGCGTTGTTCAGCGCTTTCAGCGAGCGATCGTAAAGCTGCAAGAACTGACTTTGGCCTTGGTAGCGACTTAACTCCTGACCGAGTGAGCTAGCGAAATACGGATCGATGTCGAAGGAGATGGAACCAGGACTCAATCCCAGCGGATTGAGGCGCGCGTTGGCATTATCAATCGTGGTTTGGAATGTATCGATGGACATCGCCAACTCACTGATTTCTGGGACGGTGGTACGGTCAATTTTTTGAACACCTGAATGGTAGGTATCGACATCGGGAACCAAGGCATTGCTCATCGCCCAATTGAAAAGTGAGCCTTGAGCACCACGGCTCACTTCCTCATCCAGTCCACGATGACTCGTCAGTCCGGTGTCGGCATTCATCGGAGTGCTATCACGAAATTGGAGCCACCCTCCGGCCGCGTCGTCCTTGTAGTTCTTGCGATACGTCAGTGCACACACCTGCTGCGAGGTCCGCGCAACATTATTGGCCGCTGCCGCGAATTTCCGCTCGTCCTGGAAGTCAACGGTTACCGGTTGCCCTAAGATGGTCACTGCCTCTCCGCGGGGCGTCCACGTGAAGTTCGAGTTACGCAACAAGCGATAGTATCCTTTGAGTGCAGTTAGATAATGTCCATAGGCATCGCCATGACCCTGCGGAAACATATTTTGAGCATCCGCTTCATCGATCACGCCGTTGGCCGTCGAACTGCCGGTCTTTTCCTTGATATTGTAGTTGGTCGCATAGATGGCCTCACCGCTATTGATGCCATGGGTGTAATTCCAGTAAAGGCGGTTGTAGGCAGGTGCCGTCCGTACTCCAGGGCTCACACTGTCATCGCGGCCGCGCAAGAGCGCGAGTTCCTCATCGAGCGAACTGGACACCTGCCCCTCGAACGAGAAGCGACTGGTATTCACCTCAGTGGCGGTGGAGGAATCATTGATTGAGATCGTTGGATTCGCAGCGTCCGCATAGGCCTCGTTGCCTAAAATCGTGTACAGGTCATTCAAATAACCCGCGGCTAAGAGGAGTGCATTGTTCGTATCAGGGTCATTGGTATTGGCATCAATACTCATGGACTTTGCACGGTTAAGCACGGTTTCGTAGATCGAAATCAATCCAGTCGAGTTGATGTTATCCATAGTTAGTGCAACATCCCCCTCCCAACGCGTCCCCGCCTGAGTGATGACGCTGACATTGGTGTTGATCTGATTGTTGTAGAGATCCTTGACCCTTTGTTCGTAGGGGTTGATTGCAGCAAGAACCCGCTTGATCCAGCCCTCGGTGAATTGCGGAGGTGTCCAGCGTGACCAGTTGGTCGAACCCAATACATTGCCCGAAGTGGACAGTGGTCTGTATCGAACGGTAAACCAGCGGTCATTGAGCACAAACTGGGGGCCACCAAATGGATTGGTCGATTTACCGCCCACAATCGCCATGTTATTATCACCCGAGGTAGGGGTCTGCCAAGTCGTACCGGTGGTGACCAAATCGGTCTCAACCATGGCTTCTAACTTGAAATTGAGAGACGACGATGCGCCCACATCCGCATTCGAATAGATCGCCACCTCAATCCGGTTCACCCCAGCAGTAAAATATCTTGGATCGACATTGAATTGCTTGCTTAACCCATTTTCAGTCAAGCCACTTGCAGCATTCACCGAAGTGAATTGTGGACTCGGCGCATTGTAAGCGAGCGCCGCTTGGCCATTCACATAGAGCACAAGACCATCATAATCGCCAAGGTTCGCGCTGAAATAAATAGAGCCAGGAACACCTGAGGTGAAATTGCCGCCAGTGGTGGATTTAAACACCATGCTTGGATACCCTGCAGCGACCTCATCATCGTTGTAACTGAGTGGACGAACCACCTCGTTACGCGGACAAGTCAATGTAGTATTGGCAGAGGCATACTGGGCGTCCGTCGGCAAGAACGCGCCTGGATCGGTAACTTTATACCAACCGTTGGTCGAAGTTGCCGCATCTCCAACCTTCGAGGTGATGGTGTAGGAATACGTCGAAGGTGCACTGGCAGCACCTGTCGACCACCGCCAATCAAATTCATACTCTTCAGGCTTTCCAGCGAAGTCCGCACTGTGACGCAGCGTCACTTGTTCATCGAGAGGGTTGCTTGAGGTGATGACTTTCAAATCGCCGGTGTAGAGCTGAGGAGCAACCTTGAATACCTTCACCTGCACGGGATCCCCCACTGGGGTGAAAGCCGAACCGTTGCCAAAGACCATGGTCACATACCCCGTGCCTTTGCCGGTCGCGGTGATCGCATAGCTGTCCACCGCCGTATCCGAATTTCCAACCGTGGCCAAGGTGGGTCCGTTCGCTGTCGTCTTCGGAATCGTCCAAGAAAAGGCCTCGGCGATCAAACGATGCAGGTAGTTGGACGTGCTCCCCGGAATGACTGCGGTAGCCGATGCATTACTCGCGACCGCGAAAACATCCCACTCCGAATCAACCTTGTACGCACCCTTCTTGCTAGGGTCTTCAATGAAGGTCTGCATCGTCGTTTTAAGCAGATTGATTGCTTTGTCCCAACTCGTCTTCTTGGCATCAGTCGCGCTCGCCAGACCTTTCAGCAAGCTCGCATCCGAGCTGCTCAGTAAATTTAGATCATAGTAATCATCGCCCGCAGCCTCGTCGTGAAACTCGCCTTTGAACACCAAAGTCCCCTTAGAACCTCTCATGGGATCAAAATAAAACCGCTTTTGCAGGTGAGGCGGCAAGCCCTGGAAATAAGTTTTCCCACTCTGTACCGTGGTCAGAATTGAAGTCGGCAGAGCCGTCAAGGCAACCCCGCTCGCATCGATTGCCACCGTCTTCTCGCGTGTCAGGTCATGCAAACTTACACTCGGTTTGCTTAAGTCGTTTGCAGTGCTATCCTTGGCGATTGACTGCTGATAGTAAACCAAGGCGCTGGATTGCCCCCTGACTTGGGGCAAGCCAAATTTCGGCAAGGCAAGCGTCTCACCTACCATCAACTGCGGAGCATCGGTTGGCCATGCAGGCTGGTAGACAATCGAGAGAGGCTCGTCAGTCGCTCCCACCGCGACTGAGGAAGCGGCAGTATTCAACGCCTGCCCACTGCGACTGGAATTCCGCAAAAATGGCAGAACCGTACCCGTTGCAGGCTGAGAAGTGGCACCGGGAATATAAAACCCATCACGACTCAAATAATAGAGCTTCATCGTGAAGGCTGGGCTATAGGTGAGTGAACGGGCCACCCCAGAGGCTACCGTGCTGGAGAGCACCAAGCGTGTAGCATCCGTCACCGTTACGATGGTGACCGTACCAGTGATGCCAGTACCCGAAACCACCATGCCTGCGGATAATCCGGTGGTGCTAGTGAGGGTCACGTTGGCCGTGCCATTGGGTGTCGTACTCACAACTTTTGCAACGTCGTGCGGACCACGATGAACCCAGTTGAATCCCTTCCGATCTTCAAACGTAAATTTCTTATAGGCCAAAGAATCACGGACGGAAGTCGATGTGTTCGCGGGCACATCGGCTCCCTCGATCTCCTTATCCTTCGAGACCATGGCTGGAGTCGCTGGGGATGCCGTATTTGCCACCAATGGCTCAGGCATCAATGGCAATGGATAGGGTTTCACTAGCAAGGTGCCTGCGGTGGCCGTATAGTTGAAGTCATAGGTCGCGTTTTTACGCAATACCTGATACGCATGCATCGCTGGCCTGCCATCGCTGGAATTTTGATACGCCAGCAACACATAAGGATCGGAGGTGTAATTGGCAGCGCTGTAGCCGCTGACCGAGGGATACACATTCAGGTCGTCACGTAGGGCATAGGCACGACCTCCAATCAGGAAGGCGTGCTCCTCATTCGGATTGTACCCCACGAGGGTGGGACTATTTTGATAATAAACGCTGCCCGCCGCTTCATCGGGGTTCAAGTCACCCGTACCGATCCCCTGTGCAATCACGATTTGTGACGGCGCAGTCGGGTAGGTCACAGTGTAGGTCCCAAGCTTGCCAGCAATATAGAAGTCGCTGAACGAGGATTGAGGGGCGCTGACCTTCTTGAACCAGCGGACCGTTAGTTGATTCTTGGAAGGCACTGCATTGACTGGAATGATGGCGCCCTTGTTAGCCTCAGCAACTCCAGACACGAAGGGATTGATGTAGCCGTCAGGATAATAGCAGGTCCCACTAGAAATATAGCCTGCATTTTCATGTCCGGCAGGAGGCACCAGTCGATCCCCAACATAAACCGTGGAATTGATCGGTGCTAGGGTATCTGACTGCACCGTGAAGGTAAAGTTACCGCTGGTCGATACGGTTTGCGAGAGCACCACATGAGTGGCGTCGGGAATACTGACAATCTTGACCGCGCTAGAGCTACCCGTTCCAGAGACCACCATTCCGACCTCGAGCACGGACGTAGTTGAAACCGTGATGGTTGCTGTTCCGTTGCAGGTGACCGCCATCGATTGATTACGCGACTCTGTCTGAGTGTAAATCGGCTGGTACCAGACCGCTTGACTATTGGTAAACTTCAGCATCGATCGATTGACCGTATCACCATTGCTGAGACTGACGAAAAAGTTTTGGGTATTCACGTCGATCTGAGCCTGGGTCTCAGTCGAATCCTGAGCAATGATGGCGGGCGAGATGCCACCCGCAGAGAATGAAATACCCGTGCTAGACGTGCTCCCGCCGGGGTCAACCATGTAGTGCGCATAATCATTGAGATCGCCAGACCAACGCAGCCAGTACCGATCTTGAAACTTGGGCCACAACATGCCGAAGCTACCTTTTTCTAGCCAATAAAAGCACACCTTTTCATAGCTACTCCCACCCGATGCTGGGCTACCATCGTCAGGCGCATTTGGCTTACTGGTCTCCTGCTCTGCATAGTAATCCAAGCCTCCATTGGTTCCGGCAGCAGTGGCATAGTATTCTGAGTTTTGCTGAGAACTTAGCGTAGGATACGCAACCAATGCGGTATCGTTGTTGTGCGGCAAGATTTTCTTCCCGAGGTTGACTGATAGATAGTTGATGCTCGGCGCGCGCACCAAATCCACCACTTCCATGCCAAGGTACTCATAAACCCCACCGGTTCCCCGGATGCCTCCGAGATATTCTACAAGGATCCGCCCCTCGACATTGTAAGCATGGATGCTCCCTTTCCCGCCATAGTTCGTGTAGGAGAGCGTGCTTAAATTCTCGGTCAGTGGCGTGTAACCCGGCACCGATACTTCATCCGCAACTGCTTTTGGCACAGTCGTGTTGTAGATTGGATTCACGGTCTGGACACTCCCTGAGACGGCAATCGGTGGGCCATCAAACATCCCCTCTGTCCAATAAATCGTCCGCAAGGTCTTGCTGGTATTGGATGAGACAGAGAAACTTTCATTATAAATTTCGTACCCACCATTTTCCGTGACTGCGGTGGTGATCCAGGTCACTTTAGCGAGCCCTGCTTGAGAAGCAAAAACCTTCTCAGCGTGCTTACTGTAGTAGTAATTCGGAATTGGCAATGCGCTGACCGATGTGGATGCATTGATCGTCCGATTCGCATTATCTGCTAGAGTGATGGCTGTATCCTCAATTTTCACCACCGACTCGCCCAACAAAATCGTACCAACCACCAGACTGGTCGGAACGGAATCGACTGTCACCACCTTGCTCGTTCTACTGCTTGATCTCACAGAAACGGCAATCGCTGCGACAGGGACCACCGTCGCGGATGGAGAAACAAATGGCACTGAGGTAGCCGATGAGACGGCAGCATTCGCATTTCCACTGAGAGTGATCGTAGTTCCTGAGATCGCGGAAATGGTCTTCCCCAGCAAGGTGGACCCGGTGACCATGTCCGATGGAACACTTGAAACGGTTACGCTGGTGGTGGTCGTCGAACTTGCGGTCACGATCACGGTACCCGCAACCACCCGATTGCTAATCGACTCACCAGGAGCAACGGGCATCTGCCGCCAATAGCCCGAAGGCGCGGCGGTAAGGCCATCCGCCTTGGTGAGTGGGGGGCTAATCACGTCACCCAGTCCAAACCGAGGCACGCCCGAGGCGAAGGCATTTCCAAAGGTCATCCGCGCGGCCACAATGGTCTTTGCCGTATTCGCGGGATACTGACTTGAATAAGTCGACGGAATGGTGCCCGTCTGTTTGATCGGTCCGGATGCACCTGCGACAGGGCCCAAACCGCGGAACATGCTATTGTTCGTCACCGGCAAGACTCCATTGTTGCTACCCACGGGGAATTTAACCGTAGGATTTCCAGAGGTACCCATGTACAACCAGTTGGAGTTGGTCGCCTTCAAGTCGAACTGCGCTTGCACCCCGGTGGCGAGCAACAGACTGCACCATGCAATCAAAAACGTGCGAGTTTGCGGAATCATTGGGTGTGTGGTAGTGGTAATGCGAAACACAAGGAATGGCTTCGACTAAGCATCAATTCAGTAATCGGTGAAAATCAGGGACTCGAGTGGCGTCATCACACCTTCTGATATCCCTGCGGCCTTCGATGATCTCATTTTTCAGCCTTGACTGAGACGGTTTGGGGCGCGAAATCACCGCCTAACAAACGCTTGGTGATTGCGGCAATCTTTGCATCGCGCTCTTGCTCACGTCCTTCCAATGCCATCAATTGGTTCGACTGCTTCTCAAGCTGACTTTGTAGTGCCTTGTTTTGATCCTCGAGGCTGCTGATCTGCGTATTCTTTTGCTCAACCAACGTTTGCAGCCTGCTCAGATCCGCATCGTTACGAGCCTTGAACTCTTGGAGCGCCTTGCACGCAATCCGACCGAAATTGTCATATCCGACCATCTTGTATCCTTCGGTTTCACCGGGGTTCGGTTGACCATCCCTCACCATGTCGGGGAATAATGGCTCGAGTTCTTGAGCAATGACGCCAAACTCCATCTTGTCGTCAGGCGTTGAGTTCTTCCAATGGAACCGGCGGAACTTCACTTGCAGCATCCGATCGAGCATCGGCTCAACATCGACAATGTCCTTTTTCAATCGAACATCGGATTGGTAGTCAATGTTGCTATCTCCGTCATAGGTAAAATACCTCCAACCCGCATTATTCCCTGAATTATAAATACCGAATTGAATCCCACTATTTGCGCAATTGAAAGTTCCGTAACTATTGGCGTAGCCACTACGCTGCGAGTTCCCAGAAATCGAAATGCCTTGATTCCCCACCACCAAGTTGCCACCACCGGCCTCATCGGTAGTCCCAACATCGACCCTGCCGGTTGCAGAAATCCGCATCCTCTCATTGAGAGTTTGCCGGAAGATGATGGGCTCGGTCGCATCGTCATAGGTTTCGATGTACAGTGAACCATTGTTATCGCCGCCACCACTCCATCCAAAGATTTGCCAACTGTCGCTGTTTGACATCGTACCACCAATTCCTCGACCACCCGTAGCCACACTCCCTAAATTAATGTTACCATCGAACTGCGAGTCGCCAGCCACATGGAGCATCTTACCCGGAGATTGGGTTCCGATACCCACGTTTCCACTTGATTTGACCGACAAGGCGCAACTCGTTCCGCCACCGTAGAAGTAGAGGTTCTTTGCACTCCCTGAAAAGCCAAAATACATATCACCCACATTGCTACTGAATACCGTATTAGTCCCATCATTTCTAACCCATACACCCGTGGTGACATCGGCAGCGCCAAGAGTAATGGCAGAGTTACCGCTGTTAACGGTCAAAAGCCCCAGTGGGCTACTATTTCCAATACCCACATATCCACTACCCTTGATCCGCATGGTCTCGGTCATCGACGAAGACTGTCCATAACCAAACGCAATGTCGGCGCTGGACGAGTCCGAATGGATTTGCAAGAGGGCATTCTGAATCCCAAAACCGTAATTACTTGATCCCGCAGTCGCACCCCACAGTGAGATCTTATCCCCAAGAACAGTTGCAAAGTTCAATGGGAAACCCGCTGCGGAAGTGCCGATGCCGACATTGCCACCGCTTGGATTGAGGAGCAGACTACCCGTCGTGCTTACCGCAGTGTAGGATTGGAGCGATGCCTGATTGAGAGTGGTGTCAAAGCCAACATTCAGTCGCTTGTTGGTGTCGGTATTTCCCCGAATGACCAACTGCTGCGCAGGAGTCGCTGAATCATCCCCTTGAATCACCATCAGGGTCTTGTTTGAGCTATTCGCGGACGTCAGTACGGGAGTGCCAATCCCCACTTGGCCAGCAGCGTTCCATAGCAAAGCCGCCTTCTGAGTGGTGCTCCCACTGTAGGATCCAAGAGCACCTCCACCATTTCCATAAAGCACGGGACCATCGATGCTGTAGCTGTTGAAGGTGCGGTTGCTGCTGTAATAACCCAGCCCAGAGCTGGTAGCAGAGCCGAGCTGGAGACTGTTGCTGGCGCCAATCGACTCAGCGGTCTTCGCCCGAAATGCGAATGCAGTGCTGGTGATTTGTTGGCGAGGGCTGATAGGGGTATCCGAAGCATCGATGGTACCGCCACCATCGTCCACCGTCACTTCCATGTAGCGCTCGCTCGAAGGTGAACTGCCGGTGCTGTTGGTGTTCATCACAGAGTCCAGAGTTCCATGTGGATCGGTCGTCCCACTTAAAGTGAATACATCCCCCTGGCCGAGGAGCACGCTGAACTCGCCATTTGAGATCGTCACGGTCTGTTGCTCTCCCCACAGAATGTTCGTGGCTGAACTTGTGCTGTCATAGATTCTGAAGCGAACCTTGCGGTTGACGGGCGTCCCCGTTCCAATACCAGTCCCCGTCGCATCCGTCACCTTGCCTTGATAGTTCATGGCACTGGAGACGCTCTGGGCGTACAAGGAACTCTGGAGAAGGCACAGAGTGACGAGGAATCGAGCGAGTATTTTCATGGCGTTTAGGTGTTAGAATCAGAATGCTGGAAATGTAGTGGAGGTTCAGTGGTGAATTTCTGTGTTACTGCGAAAGCGTGCCGATTTCGGATGCACGCCGAAGCTGGAAAGTGCCAGAGAGTTGGATCGCATTCTTGTGCAATCCGGTGACGACCTCGGAGTAGTTGCCCCCCAGAACGGTGCTACCCCAACCGAGAACGGTCGTGCCCGACGGCGGTGCCGCGGTGAAGGTGAAGGTGCAAGCTCGGTTGACCGTATAGCTTTCCACCCCCTCGCCCACCGCTTCAAATCGGGCGTTCAGGTTGTCATGATCTGGGTGGTATTGGTGGACAAATGGGTTGGTTGCATCGTCGTATGCGACCGTGATGGTCCGAGTGAGTGCGTTGCCTACCTCCACCGAACCCGAACCGGTATTGATCACGCGATCCAATGGCATGTGAGCGGCAACGAGGCGCTGAGCGGTCGCCTTCGCCGTGGAATCCAGCAAGCCTTCAGAGGCGCAAAGCCCATTGGTCGGGGTTGATCCTGCCAGTTTTCCGAGGAAGACCTGTGACAACAAACTGGCGGTCCCGGCGTCTGAAACATGAAGCAGAGTCCGCAGTTTCACCGTGGCTGGCGTCGTAGTCCCCGCAAGCGGCGGCGGCAAAGCGATCGTAACTTTCGGCTCCAACGCATAGCCCGTTCCACCATTCAGAATCGTAAATCCAGTGACCGCCCCGTTGGCAACCACAGCACGAGCCGTCGCTGTCTGGTAGTTCGAGGGTGGCCCAATCGAGATCACTGGGGCAGTTTTGTAGCCGCTGCCGCCTATCGTTACCGTGATCCCGCTGACCGTGTTGTTGCTGGTCAAGGCCGTTGCGCTGGCTTGCGCCGCCGCAGGGGGTTCAGAGATCATAACCGTGGGTGGGGACGAATAACCAGCACCACCATTGGTGATCGTAAACGTCCCTCGTACACTACCACCATTTACCCCGATACTGGTCGCCGTTGCGGTGGCAGGAGCAGGTGGATCCGCGATGGTGACGGTGGGCGTGGTGGTGTAATTGGTGCCCGCGTTGGTGATCGTGTAGCCGGTGATGACTCCCCCACTCACACTGGCGGCCGCCGTTGCTTGGACCGCAGTAGGCGCAGCGCTCACCGTCACGATGGGAGCTGAGGTGTAACCCGCTCCGGCATTGGTGAGATTGAAATTGGCCACGCCGCCACTGCTCAGCGTGCAGTTTGCGGTGGCGTTGGTGCGAGTTGCCGTGGTGCCGCCACTCACGGTCACGGCGGGGGCCGACAAGTAATTGGTGCCCGCATTGGTAATGGTGTAGCTGGAAACCACCCCATTCGAAATGGTCGCATTGGCGGTGGCGGGTATCGCCGTAGGGGGCGCGGCAACGGTCACCGTCGGCGCACTGAGATAACCGGCCCCGGCAGTCCCAAAACTGAGACCTGACACTCCGCCGCCACTCACGGCACTGGTCGCTGTGGCTTGAACGGGCGTCACCCACGTTCCACCTGAGATGCTGACAGCGGGGGTGGTGGTGTAATTGGTGCCTGCATTCGTGATGCTGAAGCTGCTGACTGCGCCATTGGCCAACACTGCCGTGGCGGTTGCCCTGACTGCGGCAGGAGCGGCGGTGAGCGAGACCGAGGGTGCCGTAAAATACCCTGCACCCGGATTGGTGATGGTGAAGCTACCCACTCCATTCCCACTCAGCGTGCTGTTTGCGGTTGCTTGCACCACAGCAGGAGGAGCGCTTACGGTCACGCTGGGCGTGGCGGTGTAGTTGGTCCCCGTATTGTTGATCGTGTAGCTGCTCACTGCACCATTCGTGACGACTGCCGTCGCGGTCGCCTGCACCGCCGCGGGTGGCGCCGCAACCGTGATGTTAGCAGTAGCGAGGTACCCCGCGCCCGGATTCGTCACGCTGAAGCCAGTGATGCCGCCGCTGCTCACGGTGCCCGTCGCAACCGCCTGCACTGGCGTCACCAAAGAACCACCCGAGATGCTCACACTGGGTGTTGATGTATAATTGGTGCCTGCGTTGGTGATGGTGTAACCGCTCACCACCCCATTGCTCAAACTTGCAGTCGCGGTGGCTTGCACGGCGGCATCCGCAGGGGCCAAGGTGATCGTAGGGGCTGCCGTGTAGCCTGCTCCCGCCGTCGTCACGCTCAAACCCGTCACCGCGCCACCACTTACGGCGCTCGTCGCCACGGCTTGCACCGGTGTTACGAGAGAGCCAGTGACCGTCACGTTGGGAGCGGTTTTGTAACCGTAGCCGGAATTGGTGATGGAATAGCCCGTCACCATTCCATTGCTGAGACTCGCCGTTGCCGTTGCCTGAACCTCCGCCGGAGGCGCTGAAATGCTCACGGTGGGTGCGTAGGTGTAGCCACTTCCTCCATTCGAAATACTCACACTCGCAACCCCATCACCCGATAAAGTGCTGGAAGCAGTCGCCGTGGCCCTCGCGGCAAAGGTGCCCCCCGATAAGGTAACGGTCGGAGTGGTAAGGTAATTGGCTCCCGGATTGGTCAAGGTGTAGCCGGTCACCAACCCGTTGCTGAGCACTGCCGTTGCGGTTGCTTGGACCGTGGCACTAGGCGACGCGACGTTGGCAGCCGATGGTCCCATGATTGAGTAGCTGCCATTGGCAGTTTTCGTGATGGTACTCACCGCAAATTGATTCGCATTCCCAACCGCAGAAGGCGCAGTAAGCCCCGTGTAGATCGTAGTGCCGCCGCTGAACGTAAGAATTGGCGCTGTGGTGTAGCCCACCCCCATGTTGGTGATGGTGATGCCGGTGACCTTACCGGAAGTCCCGGCCGAGAGAACCGCCGTGGCTGTGGCCGTGGTAGTTGGAGAACCGCCACCCGAGATCGTGACGGTGGGCGCAACCGAATAAATCGTATCCCCGGGCGAAATCGTGAAGCTATTTGCCGTTAGACCCAGCGTTGCAGTGGCCGCTGCACCAGACCCAGAACCCCCTGAGATCGTGACGCTAGGAACCGACGAGTAGCCAGTCCCTGCAAGCGTTTTGGTGATGCTCCAAGTCGGGGCACTCGCAACGAATGCCGCGGCCTGAAGCTTCGCAGTAGGTGCAGTGATATTTACCGTCGGTGCAGCCGTGTAATACCCGCTTGCGGGGTTGGTCCGCAAAAAGTACCCCGAGCTTCCGTCGACATAACCTAGCGCTCCAAATGCGAGTCCCGTGCCCTTCTTGAAACGCGCCCTCATCACTTCATCACCACTTCCCTCATAGAAGGCGATCACCACATGCACCGCTCGCTGGGTCAAATTGACCGTGCCTGTCGCAACTTGTGCAGGATGATTTCCATCGTTGTTGACCACGGGACCACCATCGTCGGAGAAATCTCCGTTGTTGTTGAGATCCATGAAAATCACACTGCCGTCGTCACTCTCCGTGCCAAACGTGTAGTCGCCGAACCCATCTTTGGCGACATTGAACCACCCTTCCCACATGACTGCGAAACCGTCAGTGCTGGTAAGACCTGGGATCGAGCCGACAAAGTCATTTTGGTAGTTGATGTTGTCTGTTTGAAGAAATGTCGCATTGGCCGTTGCAGACGTGTAGGTTGAGATTGGAATCAATCCACCTGGAATGTAGCTGAAGGAACTACCATTGAGGCCAAACGTACCGTCGTTGATCGAAGTCAGCGTTTTATTGCTTCCTATCGTTGCGCTGCAGACTGCGGTCGCACTCGCGGGTGGGTCGGCAATCGTAACGGTGGGCGCCAAGCTGTAGTTTTTTCCACTCCCTGCCACGGGGATGGCCGAAACTGAACCCAACGTGTTGATGGTCGCCGTGGCAGTCGCGGTGACACTGGTGGTGGGTGCGTCGATGCTGACCACGGGTGCTGAAGAATAATAACCCCCACCACTGCCGAGGGTGATGCTGGAAACGGTCTTGTTCGCAGTGATGACAGCAGTACCCGTTGCGCTGCTCGATGCGGGAGGTGCCGAAATGGTGACGGTCGGTGCAGTGTTGTAGTTGCTTCCACCGGAGGCTAGCGAGATGCTCAAAAGCGTACCCGCCGACAATACGGACGTCGCCGTGGCATTCCCCGCCGAGGTGGGTGCCGCGATCGAAACGGTCGGCGCGACGCTGTAATAACCCCCACCGCTTCCGAGAGTGATGCTTGAAATCGTCCGGTTGGCACTGACCACTGCCGTGCCCGTGGCGCTGCTACTCGCGGGAGGTGCCGAGATCGATACCGCAGGAGCCGTGGTATAGTTGGTGCCTGCGGTCGTCACGGCGATGCTTGAAACATTTCCGGCTGACATCGTTGGCGTACCCGCCGCAGTGACCGCAGCGGTGGGTGCGCTAATCGTCACGGTCGGAGCGCTTGTGTAGAAGCCGCCCCCCGTGCCAAGGGTGATGCTCGAAAGTGTCTTATTTGCCAATACGGCCGTTCCTGTCGCGTTGCTGCTTGCGGGTGGAGCCGAAAGCGTCACCGTCGGCGCGGCGCTGTAATTGGTCCCTGCCGTGGTCACTGCGATGCCGGAAACCGTGCCATTCGCTGAGACGGCTGCCGTGCCCACCGAATTGACCGCGGTCGTCGGCAAATCGATCGACACCGTTGGGGCCACACTGTAGTAGCCACCCGCACTGGCAATCGAGATGCTGGAGAGCGTCCGGTTCGCACTCAACACGGCGGTGCCGGTCGCATTGCTGCTAGCGGGTGGAGCCGAAAGTGTCACCGAAGGTGCTGTCGTGTAATTTGTTCCTGCCGAGGTGACCGAAAATCCCGAAACCGCGCCCGCCGTTAAATTGGATGTCCCCGTAGCAGTGGTTGCAGCGGGCGGAGCTGCGATGCTCACGGTGGGTGCCGCGGTGTAGTAACCGCCACCCGTGGCTGGGGTGATGCTCGAAAGGGTTCGGTTCGCGCTGACAACGGCGGTGCCCGTCGCACTGCTGGTTGCTGGGGGTGCCGCAATCGTTACCGTGGGAGCAGTGGCATAGTTTGAACCCGCCGATGTCACCGCAAGTCCAGAAACGGTGCCATTTGCAGAGATGGACGCTATTCCCGTGGCATTACCCGCTGGGGTGGGCGCGCTGATCGTCACCGTCGGAGCAGTCGGGTAATAGGTGCCACCGTAGGTCGAATTGATGGTAGAGACGGTCCGATTTGCACTCACCACCGCCGTCGCTGTAGCGGTATGGCTTGCGCCAGGAGCGGCAATCGTGATGGTCGGCGTGGTGGCATAGTTCGTTCCTGCGAGCACTCTCGTGATCCCAGTGACCACGCCAGTCGCACTGATGGTCGCCGTTGCCGTCGCGGTAATGCTTGGGTCCGGCGCAGCGACCGTGACCGTTGGCACCGAGAAATAACCTGAGCCACCTGAGGTGACTGCCACACTTGAAAGTGCCCCAGTCGTCGAATTGATGGCCGCAGTGGCAGCAGCATTGGCATAGCCTAGGTCCGGTGGAGAGGCGATCGTGACGGTTGGGGCGGTGGTGTATCCAAATCCCCCCGAATTGGTCAAAGTCAGGCCCGTGATCGTCCCACCCTCTCGAGTTGCCGTTGCCTGCGCACCATTGTGCACCTCGCTGCTCACATTGGTGAGAGAGATGTCTCCAACCCACAAGCCCGCCAGCGAACTCTTCTGCGCAGTCGCCGGCACGAGGATGTCCACCAAACCACCCGTGTCCTTGATCTGCAAAAACGACGCATAGGCTGCATCGGTCGATCCCGTCATTTGGGCACGGTCGATTCCAAAATAGAGCTCGACCGTAGACTGTGGCCCGATGACCTCGGAGTATGCGGTACTCGTGACGGGCGTCTCGGTCCATTGCACGGTGGTGGCATTGAATGTCCTCCGAGTTAGCGGCACCGAAGACGTAATCGCCGTCTGCCCCGAGGGTTGCACTTCACTGGCAGCTGCCGCAAATTGCAGCGTCACCGAAGCACTCGTTCGATTGCGGATGTGTGCAGTGATCACCGACCCAGTACGTCCAAACGCGAGGCCCGTGGAACTGCCAAAGCTCACCTCGAACGGAGCGTAGAAATCACCGGTGACCTCCGCGGAAAACCAATACGCTTGGGTCGAGTCGACACGCTCAGTGCTGCTCGAAAAAACCTGGACCGGATTGCCAGCACCGAGATCGCCACCGGTATACTTATAGACCTTGGCGTTGGCCGAGATCGCCGATGGAAACGTCGCAAAATACGCCGCCATCGTCGGGTAGGTGCTGCCGTTTTTATAGGATGGAAAACCAAGCAGGTTTGCGCCGTTGCGCACCCAACTGTTGGCGGGCAACATCGGCGATTGCTTGAGGGTCACACTATACGTATTGCTCGCAGTCCCGCTGCATTTGACCAAGTAGGCCATTTGACCAACCAATGAGGTCAGGCTGGTTTCGGTTGGATATCCCCGCTTCCAGACGGCCCACTCCGCCGTACCCGCCGACGGAATCAATGGCGATTCCGTGAACTGGACTTGATCCGGATTCGGCTGCCAACGCCAGATTTCAGTGATGTTGGCCGTCGTACCGGAATTCGGGAAAATATTATCGATCGTGTCGTAGGTCGCATCGCCCGATAGGTAAATCGCGTTCCACCCGCCTTTGAGCGTGTAGGTCGTGGTCTTCCACTGCCCGTGGGCAAGCGTGGTGAACATCAACGAGCAAAGAGCAAAAATCAGTTTTTTCATCAGAAAGTTAAGGAGCGGGGACATTCCTGTCCCCTTCTTAGAAGAGTGTGATTTCATCGAACCGAAAGGCGGTAGAATTCCTTGGTGCTAGAGCGCGGCGCCGCAAAGGCCGAGAGAATCCC
>JAPJNB010000034.1 GCA_026461385.1 Akkermansiaceae bacterium | reverse complement strand
GAATCACGGTTTGAAATGAATCGAAAGAATCGTTAGAATCTACCGATTAAAAACGAACATCCAAGAGTTCCCACCTTATCTTCTACGACCACCACCACCGCCTACGCTACCCCACATGCCACGACCTTCGAGGATCGATGTCTTCGCCTCATCGGACAGAGCCGTGGATGCTTCGATGTAAGCCTTGGCCGCCGTCGGATCCTCACGCATCCATCTCATGGCCGCCACACCCATGGTCCGGCTCCGATCTCCCTCGTCGGTGATGGTCTCCGCCACTTGAATCAGATCGGCTGGCGAACCCGTGTTATTGCTCCACACATAGGCTTGCGCCGCGCTGTCATACGCCGTCCCCGGTTGAAAAGAATTCACAAACGCCAGCGCCGCAATCGGATTCTTCTGCGTCCATGCAGGCATCAGCTGACGCATGGAATCTCCCATCGCCTTGCTACTGTCCTGCTCCTTCAAGAAATCTCCAGCCGCCTGCGGGTCCTTCCGCGCAAGATGACCCACCACATCCGCGATCAAACGATCCTTGGCATCGCCTGTCGCCAGGCGACTCACCTGCTTGGCCGCACCTGCGGGATCGCTATTAGAAAGCCCGCCAATCGCCGAGGCCAACGCCGCCTCTTGATCCGCAGCAGGTAAAGTCCGCACCCACGCTTGGGCCTCATTAAAATTCAAGGCACCGTACTGCGCTGCGATCGTCCGATACGCGCCCGCACGGTCAGCCTCGTCCATCTTGCCAACCATCTCCGCAGCCTTCCGCGGATCGGTCTTAGCCACTTCCCCCACCACAGCGCTCATCGCATCACCTTTGCCATTTTCCAGCGAGCTCGCCCATGCAAGAGCCGCTGCCGGATCTTGCCGCGCCCATTCCGTCGCGATGATCGATGATGCGCTCTGTCCGCCCATCCGGCCACGACCACCACCCATCATGTCCATCATCGCAAACTCCCGTGGATTTGCGCTCAAATATTTCGCGGCATTCGCCGGATCCACACTTGCCCAGCTTTGCAAAATCGTCGGACGCACAAAGCCCCCCGCCATCCCCATGGTATTTGAGAAAGCCATCGCCGCAGTCGGATCGACCTCTGCCCAGCGCCCAAACAACAAAAACGACGCTATCATCCGTTCGCCCATCGGCAGATTGTCGAGCTTGGTCGCCTCCTCAGCCAATTGCTCAGGAGTCAACCCCGCGTAAAAATCCATCAACGCCTGGACCCGATTGGAATTCCCTGCCAAGCGAGCCACATCCGCTACCCCGCCGATCCGACTTTTCTTCGCACCACCGATCGCTGAGGCCGCCGACGAACGCTCGCTGGAGCGCGTGCGTTGAGCGACGGATTCCGGAGAAGCAGCATTCCTTGCAAAATCGGAGTTTTTACCGGAAAGGTAGCCGACGGCAGCACCGACGATCAAGGTTGCAACGGGAACGATCCAAGGATTTTTCATAGTGGTACGGTGACGCGCCTATAACCTCCCAACCTCGCGGTAGTTGCGAGGAAAATCCCAAGAGAATCCAGACCCCGCGATCCCTGTGGTGGCAAAAAAGAACAAGCGAGAATCATCAAGAACGCTTGCCATCGACCCCAAGTTCATTCTACAACGCTCTTGCGTGACGGGTATCCACACGGTATTCGCCAAGCAACGCATAAGGAAATCCTCTTTGCTTCCGAGCCACATTCAAACTGAGGCAACGCATGAAAGAGGCAGTGCCAAAAGGAAACCAAGCGATCTAGATCGTTGATGTTCAGACACCGGAGGGGTGGTAGAGTGGTCGATTGCGCCAGTCTTGAAAACTGGAGAGCCGAAAGGTTCCGTGGGTTCGAATCCCACCCCCTCCGCCATCTTGTTGATTACCAACAGTTTGTGCGTCTTTTTGCGTATTCATAGGGATTCTTGCGTTACTGGATTTTGTCGGTGTTGCATGTTTTTGTGTCTTTAATGGTCCGTTTGTGTGGAATCCGTGTGGAACGGGACAGATTTCTGTCGAGGACTTGAAATTTGCACCCCCGGCATCACGGCTTCTCTAACGGCATCCTTCAGAATCTGGCTGGAAGGTGCCGGATTTCAAGATCGAATCTTTAGGCTTCCTCTTAGAATCCTCTCGCTGCCATCTCTCATTCCTTCGATGCTTTTTGTGCTTGATGTGTTCATTTGAACTCTTTAAGAGCAAATCCATGCTTTCCCCGGCAGCCACCCAGTCAACAGACCATCCCATGTCCCCGGCCCGTCAGGAGTTTATCCGGCGCGTCGAGAGGCTAGCCATCAAACCGGCCGCGCGCGATCATTACCTCCGCTGGGCGGAAACTTGGACCAAGGCCCGCGGCCATCAATCCGCCGAACGCACCCAAGCCTATTTCGATACCCTCGGCCGTGCCGCTCACTTGGCCGATTGGCAATTCCGGCAGGCCGTGGATGCCGCCCGGATCTTGGCCTGCGATGTCCTCACCCTTTCTTGGGCACTCTCTTTCGATTGGCGCGGGCTTTCAGATCAGGCCAAATCCTTGGCCACCGATCACCGGACAATCGCGCGTGAAGCGGTTCCGGTGCGCACGGTGCTTCCCGCCTTGCCGCCTGCGTCTCCAGATCAGGCACGGGATGCGGAAGATGAACTCCGAGAAATCATCGACGCACTCCGCCGCGCCATCCGCCTCAAGAACTTGGCCATGGCCACCGAGGAAACCTACATTCACTGGAACTCCCGCTTCACCCGCTTCTGCCAGCAAAAACTCGGGCAGTCGCCACGAATCGCGGGACCACCCGCCATCACCGCTTATCTGGACTTCCTCGCCTTGGAGCACAACGTCGCTCCAGCCACACAGAAGCAGGCGCTCAATGCCATGGCTTTTCTAACAAAGAACATCTTCGGAATCGCGGAATTCACCCTCGACCACATCACCCCGGCCCGTGGCCAGCGCCGCCCGCCCGTCGTCATGACCCGCGAGGAAGTCCGCTCGGTTTTCGCCCGCATGGAAGATCCCTGGAAACTGATCGCCCAAGTCATGTATGGCAGCGGTCTCCGCCTCATGGAAGCGATGCGGCTGCGCGTAAAGGATCTAGACTTCGGCAGGGCACCATCACCATCCACGATGGCAAGGGCGGCAGGCACCGCGTCGTCACGTTGCCAAGAGCCATCGAACAACGCCTCCAGCAACACCTCGACCGCCTCCGCGAAAAGCACCTCCAAGACCTCGTCGTCGGCGCGGGCGATGTCCACATGCCGGAGGCTCTACTTCGCAAATGGCCAAACGCCAGCCGCGAGTGGTGCTGGCAGTACATTTTCGCATCCGCCACCCTCTGCCCCCACCCGCGCACCGGCAGGGTCGCCCACCACCACCTGCACGAATCCTCCATGCAGCGCCAAATCAAGGATGCAGTCCGCAAGGCCGGGGTTCCGAAACGCGCCACTTGCCACACGATGCGCCATTCGTTCGCGACGCATCTACTCGAATCCGGCACCGATATCCGCACCGTCCAAAGTCTCATGGGGCATACCAG
>JAPJNB010000033.1 GCA_026461385.1 Akkermansiaceae bacterium | reverse complement strand
CATGGCGGGCAAGATCAACCTGACTCAGTCCCGCTCGACGGCGATGCCAACTGATCATGGATGCTAATTGGTCGGTTTGCATGATTTTTCAGGCGAAGTGGGGATGGAATCTGAATTATTTAGGAGAGACTTGCTAAATAATCATCATACTGCTCTATAATTCAAGCAGAAATAGCTTTATTATCCAAAAATGGCCAACACCAATTTATTTAGCCCAACATTGCCTGATATTTTAAGCGATTAAGAAAGTATCTGGCGTTATATGGCGTCTTGTGGTGGCGGCCTTTTATGAAAAGCACGGCTTCAATCCGTTCGGCGGATCTGTCCGGAAGCTGTTTCTGCCGATGAAGACGATTGCTGAAGCAGCGCGACAATCCGCTCGATGAAACCCACTTCGAGCTGGTGAGCTGTTAGTCGGATCACCGTCCAGCCTGCCAGCACCGCTTCGAGATACTTCTCGGCGTCCTTGGCATAGCCGCTGCCTCGATTGTGTCGGCCGCCGCCCGGGATGAAGATTCCGCCTTCGATCTCGATCAACGTCCGGCTTTCGATGTGTGCGAAATCAGCGCGCCACCGACGGGAAGTATGGAACTTAACTTCCCTCTCCAAGGCAGGACCTTGTGCCACTCTCCAGAGCAGCAAAAACTTTGATTCCAAGCGGGATGCAGCCATTCCCCTAGCACCCGAAGTCAACGTCTGGACCTCCGTTATGTGGGAAGTCGCAATGGCACATTTCACGGGAAATGGACACCGGTCGGAAGATCCCTGCGTCGGGTAGCGAGGTAAGGAGACTTCCTATCTGTTAATCAATGAGTTACGCAGGGAAAGTGGAGAGAACGAGAGTTCGCCGCGGATCCAACAGCGGAATCCAGATTCATTGAACAGGGTTGCGCCCATCCGTCGCAGGGCGAATGCCCACGCTTCATGAGGCACGACATCATCGGGAACGACAAGCAGGCACTTATAAGGTGTGTGAGTTTGATAGAACCAGCATTGCCCAATTGCTTTCGTCATGCCAAGATGAGACACGTCGACCTTGCATTCAACGAACACCGAATTGATCAAGAAATCACCGCGTACACGAAGTCCCTTGATGCAAGGTTCAACTGAGTAAGATGCTCCGTTTTCGTCGAGTATGCGCCGGATGGCGTCTTGGAACTTTTGCTCCTTGGGATAGAGCTTACTAAGCCAGAGTCCATCTCGGCGACGTTCCATTTCACGAGGGTATTTTCTGATGCGGCGGCGATTGAATGCGTGATAGGCAGGGCGAGATCGTATGTGGTTCCAAACCGAGCGAACGTTCCAGCCATTCTCCCGGCAGGTGTTTTCAACCGATCCACCGCTGCGCAAAGCCCGCAGACATATCGCCATTCTCCGTCGCCTCTCGGCCTCTTCGATTCTTATAGCCTGACGCCTGTTTTCGTCGGGCTTGCAAGCGGCTTCCTCACCACGATAAACGCCATGCTTAATCAGGATCTTCTTAATGACCATTCGGCTTGGTCGTCCATTAAAGTAACGGCTGATTGCCTTTGTTCCAAGTTTTTGGGTGACATAGAGCCGGATGATCTCCGCTTGTTTATCCGGGCTTGTGGCTCGATTCATGCCCCGTCTGGCACGTCAACCCGCCATGGATGTCCTCGCGCTGCATTTGAACCTCCGCCATCGCGGCGATCACGTCGGGTGTGAGGTCGATGGAGACGTGTCCGGGGATTTGAACCATGAACCGTGCGCCTTCGTCGAGGAGTCGGGAGATTCTTTGAACTGGAGTGGTCATGAGTGGGTGAGTGGTTGCAGGGGCGGGAGTTGAACCCGCAGAGGGCGAGGGTATGAGGCTCGCCTGGGACCGTCCCTCCCTGCGATTGGTTAGAGCGCCTCGTAGATATCGAGGATCAGCTTGAAGTCTTTCTTCAGTCCCTCGCGACGATCATCGTCCCACTCGTCGATGGGTGCCTTCTGGGTTTCACGCGCCCACCAACGGCGGATGCGATTCAGCAATGCCAGGTAGGTCACGTATCCACGGTCAGCCGGATCGCCCTGGACTTCCTCCTCGGTAGCGAGGCGTCCAAAGTTGATGGACTTACGCAGGCGGCGGACGCTCAAGTCGTGCTTCTCGGCCATGCTGAGCCAGTGCTGCTTTTCGTCATTGGTCTTGAGTTTTGCGACGACAGCGTGAATAGAGAAATCCAAATCGTCTTGACGTAAAGACGATTCGACCTTGCGAGACACGTATGCATAGTCCTTGAGTGTCTGGCGAGAGAGGCGAGTAGCTTTAAGAGCCTCATCATATTTCTCTCTCCATCGGCTCTCCCCGTAATTGATCCAGTCTCCGATTACAAAACCAATGGATCTGCCGGCTTTGCCGAGGTCATTGGCCATCTGCATCCACTCATCATAGCTGAGTTCCTCCTTGAACTGGATGCCGGTTGGAGTGATTACGAATTTGGAGTTGTTGGTCGTGAGCGTGGTCAATGTGTTCATATTTTTTCGGATCGATGTCGTTTGAGTTGTGAGTTGCGGTAAATCTTGCGGGCCTTCTCGCTGCGCATGGCGCGGGACGGCGGGAGATCCAGTTGCGTAGTGATGTCAACACAGCGTTTCGAGACGGCTGCACGAGTGACTCCATGGCGTTTAGCGATGGTCGTCATGCTCTCGCCGTTGTAGGCGCTGAGTCCGAGAGCTACCGCTAGGCATTCCACCGTGAGGCGGGTGTTTCCTGCCGCGATCAAGTCAGCAACGAAAACCCTTAGCACCTCGATGACATCACGAGAATAGGGATGGGCTGCCTCGTCCTCATGATCAACTAGAGCCGCGATGTCCGGCGTGTGACTGGCTCGCGATGACTCGGCCATGTCGTGATCCGCAGCTCCATTGCCATGGCGCTGGATGCATGGTTTGAGCAGTCCTAGCCTCTCCGCTTCACGACGTTCGTCGAGGGTCATGGACTTCACCCATGCTTCGTAGTCGCGTTCGTATTGAGCATCCCGTTTCGACTGCTTTTTGGTGTAGTCGTCGGAGTTCATGGTCGACCTCCTTTGCGTCCGCACCAGAGCCGAGTTTCCCGGTTGTATTTGATGATTTGCTTGTGACGTGCAGCCTCGAATATTTTGTCGGCAATCTTGATGTCACCGCCGCAGAGTTCCGCCATCCATGCAAGCACATGGCTTTGATCTGGATCGTATGATTCTGGTCGTTTTGGCCAATGATCGAGTGGGGGCATTTGAGCCAGTTCAGGCCAAAGGTGGGTGAACGGTGATCGACTGACCCTTCTTGGTCTGACTTTCTTTTTGGGTTTCAATTTGAACCTCCTATCTGGTGACTCAAAATTACCTGCGCTGTGGCTGTTTTTAAAAAAAGCCACACAGCGCGCGCGACAATCAACAAGGTTGTTCGCGCTGTATTATTACATAATACTGTTAGCTTCCTAGTTAGCTTCCCAGTAAGGTGCCTGCCTAGGTAGTTAAATCTAACAGGTTCAAAAGGGTTCAAACCAATTTGCACCCGAGGTTCAAACCCTGTTAAAATGAAGGGTTCAAATTCCATGGCGACGCCCCCTCCATAGGCGAGTTGCATTGTCGAAAACGATAGGGGAGTTGCTTCTCATCGATGCAAAACAGTGGAATGTGCGTTGGGCTTCCTTGAGCGTGCAGTCACCATCGATCTCAGCCATTCGATCTGAGATGTAGCCCAACACTGCCGACTCTTGAGCAATTCGACCATTGGCCAGGGGTGGCATAGTTTCGACTGCGTTGCCGTAGCGATCAGCCGCGCTGCCCATCTTGTAGGTCGCCTTCGCCCTCTCCGATTTCTCGTTCTTGGGGTTGCCCTGCGGAGCCTTCAGGGCGGCAGGATCAGCGTTGTGGTCGGCGATGAAGATCGACTCACACCAGCGGACGACAAATGGCTTCACGGGCGGCAGGGCGCGCAGTGTGAGGTCGATGACATGGGCGTCGTCTTCCTCGTGTGGAGTCATCGTCAAGATCACGTCAGGATCACGCGCGAAGACGCCCGAGCCGCCGATCCGATCGATCGATTCTTTGCCCGCCTGGTTGCCCTTCGAGAAGTGCGCACCGAAGACTGCTGCCGCACCGGATTTCAAGGCCAGTTGCTCGACTTCATTGAGCAGGCTTGCAATGTCGCCGGCGTCGTTCTCGTTGCGTGAACCAAGTCCCTTGTAGATCGGGTCGATCAGGATGAGCGAATACCCGGTGTCGCGGATGCGGCCGAGGATCTTCGGGATGAGCGCGGAGAAGTCGGTGGCATGGCCTCGTAGGTTCCAGATGTCGAAGCCGGTGAAGTCCTCGATCTCCTTGGCTACCGCAATTCGTGTGATCCGGTATTGAAGCGCGAACGGAGGGAGCTCGAAGTTCAGATAGAGAGCCCTGCCGCGACGTGTCGGAAATCCCCACCACGGCGTGCCGGTGGAAACCGAGAGCATGAGGTCGATGAGACTCCAACTCTTGCGCGCCTTGGACGGACCGCCTAACACCATCTTGGCACCCTGGTGGAGAACGCCATCGACGAGCTGTGGTGGTTCGGGTTCTGGCTGGCCCATGAATCCATCACCGGGGAGGATCGGCGGCAGGTCGGAATTCGCGTGTGCCGCCTCCCATGCCGTCCATGACTCCGCGCCGAACTCAACGGCTAACAGACACTGGCGACGAGCATTGCCGTCGACCGTGCGCCAGCCATCAGGGCAGCGTGACAAGCGCGAGGCATTTCGGTTCTGCTTGTCCAGATTGATGCCGGAAAACCAGCCCCAGATGATTTCGACACGACGTTTGTATTCGGCCTCGTCCGGAGCATCGACCCGGATCCACGCGTGCAGGCTCTTGTTGCCCGAGTCGATCAATGCCGCGACCGGCATGCCGCTGGCGACCACCGCGTGGTATTGTTCTTCTTTCGGGATTTCCTTTCCCGCTTCGTCGCGGTCGAACTCGACCAGCACATGCCGGAATGCCGTCACGTCATCATTCTTCGCGCCGTCCTTGGCCATCGGGTTGATCCGTAGGAATAGCCCGAGCTTCGTGCTGAAGACGCGATCGATGCCGCCCTTGGCTGCGACTTTTGATTTCCACTCGGAGGCCGTGAGCGTCACTCCACGGCGCGGCACGATGCCACCTTCGTCGGACTCTGTAGCGGGCGCGATGGCGACGAATTCATCGGGCTGAAAACACGCATCGAGCAGACGGATGAATCCATCGTCGATGGTGTCAGGCAATGCCATCGTGGATCGCTCGCGGTAGACCGGAGTCGGTGACACCCGTCGAAGTGGCGCAGGCGATTTCGGAGTCGGCATCATACCAGTTCCGAGTGGCTCGCGTGAGTTGCGAGCATAGACCGAGCGGATGGTCGTCCGTGCCTCGGATTCGGTTAGTCCGTCGGCTAGTGCGCGGGCGAGAAGTTGACCTTCCGTTTCATCCAGCGGGTGGCCGGCGTCGCGGAACTGACAGGAGGCATCAAAGAGTTCGGCATTGCGCATGCCCTCGCTCGCGCCGCGCTGGAGGTATTCCAACGTGCGACGTGGCAAGGTCATGGTTAGCCCAGGTGATCGGTATCGTGCCATGAGGGTCAGCGTTTCGAGAACTGGGTGTCGAGGAATGCCTTGGCTTCCTCAAAGGTGGCGATCTCCGGATGTTGATGGCCGTGGCGGCGCATCACGCGGACTTG
>JAPJNB010000032.1 GCA_026461385.1 Akkermansiaceae bacterium | reverse complement strand
CATGGCGGGCAAGATCAACCTGACTCAGTCCCGCTCGACGGCGATGCCAACTGATCATGGATGCTAATTGGTCGGTTTGCATGATTTTTCAGGCGAAGTAGGGATGGAATCTGAATTATTTAGGAGAGACTTGCTAAATCATCATCATACTGCTCTATAATTCAAGCAGAAATAGCTTTATCATCCAAAAATGGGCAACACCAATTTATTTGGTCCAACATTGCCTGATATTTCGAGCGATTAACAAAGTATCTGGAGTCATATGGCGTCTTGTGGCGGCGGCCTTTTATGAAAAGCACGGCTTCAATCCGTTCGGCGGATCTGCCCGGAAGCTGTTTCTGCCGATGAAGACGATTGCTGAAGCAGCGTGACAATCCGCTCGATGAAATCGATTTCGAGCTGGTGAACTGTTAGTCGGATCACCGTCCAGCCTGCGAGCACGGCTTCGAGATACTTCTCGGCGTCCTTGGCATAGCCGCTGCCTCGATTGTGTCGGCCGCCGCCCGGGATGAAGATTCCGCCTTCGATCTCGATCAGGGTCCGGCTTTCGATGTGTGCGAAGTCGGCGCGCCACCGACGGGAAGTGTGGAACTGAACTTCCCGCTCCAGAGGCGGACCTTGCGCCACCCTCCAGAGCAGCAGAAACCTTGATTCCAAGCGGGATAAAGCCATTTCCCTAGCAACCGGAGTCAACGTCCCGAGCGTCCGTTATGTGGGAAACGTGAAAATAAAATATCACGTAAATTGGACGAGGGTCGGAAGATCCCTGCGTAAGTCATTGGCTTTCAATAGATTCCTTGATTCCTTGAGGGTATTTGAACCCATTTGAACCTCCGCCATCGCGGCGATCACGTCTGGCGTTAGGTCGATGGAGACGTGTCCGGGGATTTGAACCATGAACCTCGCGCCTTCATTGAGGAGACGGGAGATTCGTTGAACTGGAGTGGTCATGATTGGGTGAGTGGTTGCAGGGGCGGGAGTTGAACCCGCAGCGGCGAGGGTATGAGGCTCGCTTGGGACCGTCCCTCCCTGCGATTGGGTTAGAGCGCCTCGTAGATGTCGAGGATCAGCTTGAAGTCCTTCTTGACGTTCTCGCGCTGTTCCTCGTCCCACTGATCGACCGGGTCATCCGCAGTGGTTTGTTTCCACCAACGAATCAGCCGATTGATGAGCGCGAGATGGGTGACGACACCCTTGTCGGCCGGATCGCCTTCGACCTCCTCGGGTGTGGCGAGGCGACCGAAGTTGATGGACTTGCGCAGGCGACGGACGCTGAGCTTATGCTTATCCGCCATGTCCAACCAATGCTGCTTTTCCTCGTCAGTCTTCAGTTTCGCGACCGTGGCGTGGATGTAATAGTCGAGATTGTATTTACGTAAATACATTTCGACCTTTCGTGCGACGTATGCGTACTGGCGCAGCGTCTGGTATGCCAGTCCAGTGCGAACCAATGCTTCCTCATACTTTTCACCGTAGTGGGCTTCACCGTAGTTGATCCAGTCACCGATGATGAAGCCGATGGACTTCCCTATAGGTGCGAGCTTTTGTCCGAGAGCATCCCATTCCTCAAAGCTCAGTTCCTCGTTGAATTGAATGCCGGTGGGCGTAATAGAAAATTTGGGGTCGTGAATGGCGAGCATGTTCATGATTTTTGTGAGCGGTATCGTTTGAGTTGTGCCTTGCGGTAGATTTGTCGGGCCCGCTTGCTGCGCATGGCCCGGGATGGCTGGAGGTTCAGCCGGTTGGTGATGTCAACGCAGCGCTTCGAGACTGCGGCTCGGGTGATGCCGTGACGGTTGGCGATCTGAGTCATGCTGTCGCCGGCATAGACCCGAAGTCCTAGGGTGATGGCGAGACAATCGATGGTGAGGCGCGAGTTGTCCTCTGAGACGATGTCGGCAACCAGGCGACGCAGGATCTCCGTCGCGCTGTCCATGGAGTGAGCTTCTGGCTCTTCATCCTCCTGATCGACCAAGGCCGCGATGTCAGGCGTGTGGCTGGCTCGCGATGACTCGGCCATGTCGTGATCCGCAGCACCATTGCCGTGGCGCTGGATGCATGGTTTGAGCAGTCCTAGCCTCTCGGCTTCCCGACGTTCTTCGAGGGTCATGGACTTCACCCATGCTTCGTAGTCGAGTTCGTATTGAGCATCCCGTTTCGTCTGCTTTTTGGTGTAGTCGTCGGAGTTCATTTTGAACCCCCTTTCAGCTGATCTAAAATTGATGGCGCTGGTCCCCTCAAGGGTGAACCAGAGCGCGCGAATCTCGGTTTACCGATTCGCGCTCTGATTCTCTTTAGAGAATCTGTCAGGATGCCAGTCAGGTGCCTGACTGTAATCCGGCCATTTCTGTTAGAATGGAAAGGTTCAAATGGGTTCAAACTAATTTGCACCCGAGGTTCAAACCCTACTAAATGGATGGGTTCAAATTCCATGGCGACGCCCCCTCCACAGGCGAGTTGCCTTGTCGAAGACGAGAGGTCCCGACTTCATGTTGGCGAGGCAGTAGAAGACGCGCTGGGCTTCCTTGAGCGTGCAGTCACCATCAACCTCGGCTACACGGTCTGAGATGTAGGCTAGCACGCCTGACTCTTGCGCAACACGACCATTGGCCATGGGTGGCATGGTTTCGACTGCATTGCCGTAGCGGTCGGCCGCGCTGCCCATCTTGTAGGTCGCCTTCGCCTTCTCGCTCTTTGGATTACCCTGCGGAGCCTTGAGGGCAGCAGGATCGGCGTTGCGGTCGGCGATGAATATCGACTCACACCAACGGACGACAAATGGCTTCACGGGCGGCAGAGCGCGCAGTGTGAGGTCGATGACATGGGCGTCGTCTTCCTCGTGTGGCGTCATCGTCAAGATCACGTCGGGGTCACGGGCGAAGACACCCGAGCCGCCGATTCGATCGATCGATTCTTTGCCCGCTTGGTTGCCCTTCGAGAAGTGCGCACCGAAGACGGCTGCCGCACCAGATTTCAATGCCAGTTGCTCGACTTCATTGAGCAGGCTTGCGATGTCGCCGGCGTCGTTCTCGTTGCGTGAACCAAGGCCCTTGTAGATCGGGTCGATCAAGATGAGTGAATACCCGGTGTCGCGGATGCGGCCAAGGATCTTTGGGATGAGCGCGGAGAAGTCGGTGGCATGGCCGCGCAGGTTCCAGATGTCGAAGCCGGTGAAGTCCTCGATCTCCTTGGCTACCGCAATTCGTGTGATCCGGTATTGAAGTGCGAATGGTTGAAGCTCGAAATTTAGATAGAGGGCACGACCACGGCGTGTCGGAAATCCCCACCACGGCGTGCCGGTGGAAACCGAGAGCATGAGGTCGATCAACGACCAGCTCTTGCGCGCCTTGGAAGGGCCACCTAACACCATCTTGGCACCCTGGTGGAGCACGCCATCGACGAGCTGTGGTGGTTCAGGCTCGGGCTGGCGCATGAATCCATCACCGGGCAGGATCGGAGGCAGGTCGGAATTCGCGTGTGCCGCCTCCCATGCCGTCCATGACTCCGCACCGAACTCAACGGCCAATAAACACTGGCGACGAACATCGTCGTCCACCGTGCGCCAGCCGTCAGGGCAGCGTGACAAGCGCGAAGCATTCCGGTTCTGCTTGTCCAGGTTGATCCCTGAAAACCAGCCCCAGATGACTTCGACGCGACGCTTGTATTCCGACTCGTCTGGTGCATCGACTCGGATCCACGCGTGCAGGCTCTTGTTGCCCGAGTCGATTAAGGCAGCAACCGGCATGCCACTGGCAACCACCGCGTGGTATTGCTCTTCTTTCGGGATCTCCTTGCCGACTTCGTCGCGGTCGAACTCGACCAAGACATGGCGGAAGGCAGTCACGTCGTCGTTCCTCGCCCCATCCTTGGCCATCGGATTGATCCGCAGGAATAGCCCGAGCTTCGTGCTGAAGACGCGATCGATGCCGCCCTTGGCTTTGACCTTCGATTTCCACTCGGAGGCCGTCAGCGTCACGCCACGGCGCGGCACGATGCCACCTTCGTCGGACTCCGTAGCGGGTGCGATGGCGACGAATTCATCGGGCTGAAAACACGCGTCGAGCAGACGAACGAAGCCGTCGTCGATGGTGTTAGGCAACGCCATCGTGGAACGGTCTCGATGAACGGGGACCGGTGACGGCCGTCGAGGTGGCGCGGGCGATTTCGGAGTAAGAGCCATGCCAGTTCCGAGTGGCTCCCGTGAATTGCGGGCATAGACGGAGCGGATGGTCGTCCGCGCTTCGGATTCGGTTAGTCCGTCGGCTAGTGCGCGGGCGAGAAGTTGAGCTTCCGTTTCATCCAGCGGGTGGCCGGCATCACGGAACTGACAGGATGCGTCAAAGAGTTCGGCATTGCGCATGCCCTCGCTCGCGCCGCGTTGGAGGTATTCCAACGTGCGGCGTGGCAAGGTCATGGTTAGCCCAGGTGATCGGTATCGTGCCATTGGGATCAGCGTTTCGAGAACTGGGTGTCGAGGAATGCCTTGGCTTCCTCAAAGGTGGCGATCTCCGGATGTTGATGGCCGTGGCGGCGCATCACGCGGACTTG
>JAPJNB010000031.1 GCA_026461385.1 Akkermansiaceae bacterium | reverse complement strand
GTGAGGATTTGGAAATAGGTGACCGCCGTCTTGAGGATTTCAACGACGTACTGGCCGGCAGCGGCGATGGTGGCGCGCAATGATGCCCACAGGAAATTCACGCTGAGGGCGAAGCCAAGCTTCAGAGCGGTGCCGACGAGGTTGAGGAACTCACCACTCCGAAACACGGCGATCACATACTGGATCGCGTCGCGGATCTTGGCTCCTGCCTCGATGGCGAGGGGTGCTAGTTTTTGGGCAAGCGCGATCGCTTGTTCGACGAGCGGGCGAATGGCGTCATTGATCGGCGTGCCGAGCGTGAGGAACACCTCGTTGATCGTGTCCTTAAGGGTGGAGAACAATCCGTTGGTCGTCTTGCTCTGCGCCTCCATCATGCCCGAGAACTTGCCGCTCTGTGAGGTCATGTTAACGAATGCCTGCTCGATCTGCGGAAATCCCACTTGGCCGGATTCGACGAGTTTTTTCACCTCAGAATCCGACACGCCAAACTGCTTGGCGAGTTCCCCGATGATCGGAATCCCTCGGCCGGTGAGCTGGTTGATGTCTTCGGCAAAGAGCCTCCCTTGAACGCGGGCCTTGCCGTAGAGTTCGGCGATTTCGTTGACCGGTGCCTGCACGCCCGCCGACACGTCACCAATGCGGGCGAGTGTAGCGGCCACTGTGTCCGACCCTTCACCGAAGGCGATCAGCTTACGACCCGCATCCGCGAGTTCCGGAAATTCGAATGGCGTCTTCGCTCCGAGTTCGCGGAGTTGCGCGAGTGTTTGTTCCGCCTTGCCCGCATCGCCGATCAACGTGGTGAACGCCACCTTGGTCTGCTCGAAGTCAGCGGCGGAAGTGACTGCCTTGATCCCTGCGGCTAATGCCACGCCACCACCTGCTAGGGCCGCGCCGAGACCAATCTTCAACCCAGCAGCGCTGAGGCTCGCCATCTTCTTGGCTGACGCGGAAACGAGCTGCGTGGCACTCGCCATGGACCGCTTCAATGCGGATATGTCGGCTCCAAGGGTGACGGTCAGGGCGCTCATGCGCCGGGGGTGGAGTCAACTGGCCGGGTCCAGCGGAGGGATTGCGATCCAAGATTGGTCGCGGAGCTGAATTGCCCTATTCCTGAATGAGCCTCGGCGAAAATATCCGGATCTGGCAAGCCCTCGCGGCCCGAACCCCGCAGATCAAACACCTCATGCCCCATGCCTTCAAGCAAGCCTACTGCGGCCTTTGGGAAATTCTCATCCAAGAAGAATTTCATGCCACAGCCTCGTATGCAGACTCTTGATAGTCTGAAAGGCGGCTGGCAAATTCCAGAGCGGCCTCAACATCCTCCCGAGTGATGTTCGGATAGTCCTCCAGCAGGGTCTCGATCACATCGCCGCCGCTGAGGGCTCCGAGAATAGTGGACACCAAAACACGGGTCCCTCTGATTACGGGTTTGCCGTGGCATATGTTTGGATCGATTTGTATACGAGTAGGCACGGGGAAATTATACCACCCAGACGCCGGTTGGCAAGTCGCCTTTATTCCAGATCAATCGATGTTCGCCATTGAATGCGTAGCAGTTCCATTTGCTCTGCAATCCCGCATGCCGGAACCGTTGTTCCCCACTCCGTCCGCACTCCATTTCGCCGCAGCAGGCAGTGTTGGTACTGCGCCAATCTCGCCAGCGGCATGAACAGGATCCGCTCCTCTGGCCAGCCCGTTTCGGCGGCGATGGCGAACACCTGGGCTGCTAGGAATCCTGGCTCGTCGCAGGGTGTGGCTTTTTTTCACCTAGCTCGGCCACGGGTTCAACCTGCGCCGCCTCCAGTTCGCGGCTTTACGTTAAATGTGGTGGCACGGCGGCGCAGGGCTCACAGAGCGAAGCGAACGAGAGAGCTTGTCCGCCGTTGCCACCCACGACGTGTTAGCCCACTTTCGGTTTTGTTTCGATGATCTTCGCATTGGTGATTCTCTTCTCCTGGATGTTAAATGTGACGTCCACTTCATACCAGATTGGAATCTTGGTCCCAGCGGGGTTCTCGACATCGCCGCTTGCGCGGACAACGAGTGTATCGTTGCCGCTCCACTTCAGGGGCCTCTGGAATACACAGCGATAAGACTCCTTCGCCTTGAGAAGTTCAAAGGCTCGATCCGTGGAAGACGGGAGAGGCACCTCCGTCAGACCGGTGGACTCCACCCGGTAAAGCCTCAATGACGTGGATCGCTTCGTCCCTCGCGTCATCAATGCGAGGTGCCTTGAGTCTGGCGACCAGAGAACAGCGGTCGATGTATCCTCGGCGACCGCAGGAAAGTGAGCATATCCCCCCGTGTCAGTCGATCCCACCACTTCTTTCGTGGCGACGTTGACAACCTCCAAAAACGCCAGCGCATCCGGTTCGGCAGGTGGCTTGATACGGACCGAAAAACTGCCGTTGGGCGAGTGTCCGTTCGCAAGGTCGACAGGCTCACGCGCCCAAGCTGAAGAGAGCAATGCAGCGGTGACAAGTAGGATTGCGAAGCGCATGGTTTCTTGGGCTAACGTCCAAAGTGATGGCAACCCCACTAGCGGGGGCCAACGTCGAACGCGGGGTTGGGGTTAAAATCAGGTAGAAACATAGAGAACAAAGGGGCTAGTGGGGGTTGCCATCCACGGCTTGTTCGCTTCTTCCGATTCTGGAGAGAAGCAGCGGAATCAGTCCCCCAATTACAGCTCCTGGCAGAGACATCGTGTAGAAGACGGCAGGTTGCGCATCAAACAGAAAGAATAGTGAGCCGCAGATGAAGCCCAATACCGCACCAAAAACGGCGCAGATCGTCGGACTCGCGTTCTCCTTCGAACGGCGCGCTTCCATGGCGAACGAATAAAGCAGCGAAGGGATACCCATAATCAAAAAGCCATAGCCGAACCAAAGGACGACTAAGGTTGGAATGTCTTGGGGGTGACGAAGCAAACTCTGGAAGGAATAAACTGCGGAACCAAGGCAGTAAATCAGCACCGGAAGGATTGCACCCAGCAGTATTCTTCTTGGATTCATTCTCTAGCGAACAGTGTTAATAAGTAGCGTGCGGCATTTGTCCTGTAACAACCGCGTGCGGCTCAACCGGTGCAAATACAGCATTGAAGGATACCTTTCCGCATCTCCCTTTTCGGGACGAAGATCTTTGGCTAGGTGTCGGCGACAATGGCATTAGTAGTTTTCTAGCAAATTCAGATTCTTTGCCACAAGCACGGATTTCTCTAATCTGGCTGATTCACACTAGTCCATCTCCCGCGCAACGCCTCCAGTTGCTCGCTTAGGCCCCGTTCCTCATCCCCGAAATGCCCCCAGTTCGTCCGCACCCCATTCCGCCGCAGCAGGCAGTGTTGGTACTGTGCTAACCGCGCCAGCGGCATGAACAGGATCCGCTCCTCGGGCCAGCCCGTTTCGGCGGCGATGGCGAACACTTGGGCTGCTAGGAATCCTGGCTCGTCGCAGGGTGTGGCTTTTTTCCGCCAAGCTCGGCCACGGGTTCAACCTGCGCCGCCTCCAGTTCGCAGCTTTGTTCTTCGAGGCGCTTGAAGGCGGTCTGGAAATCGGCCGGGGTGAGGTTGCCGCAGAAGATCAGGGCGGCTTCGCGGAAGGCTTGTTCGTTGAAGGATGCTCGCACCACCTCCGGCCAGTTTGCACAGTGGGCGAAGACAAAGCCCATGATCGCCGAGGTGAATTCAGGTGTGCCGTCCTTGGGCATTTCGCCATTCATCAGTGGGTTGCCGGTGCGGAGGAGCACGTCGTAGCTGGCGAGTGACAGCGGTCGCATGGAATGACCGGCGACGATGGTCTCCACGTCGTAAAAGGCGGTGGAGAGACGGGATTGGCGGGTGGTGTCGTTCATTGGATCTCAGAGGTAGCGGAGTAAAAGCTCTTCCGTCTTGGGCGAGGCATTGAGCGGCAGGAAGGCGAACTTCCCCCGGCGGCTGATGCAGGCGAGTGGCACGTCTTGCTTGATCTTAGTGACGAGTGCCTCGCGGTTCATGAGCGCGGCCTTGATGTAGGCAAATGGGTGCTCTGGATGCGCGAGGTGCCAAGCATCGTCATTCCACGCCTCGATGAGCGTCTTCGTCTGATAGATCCCATCGGCGCTCTGTGGCTCGAAGAACCAAACCACCCGTTCACCACGGATGCCGTCACCGACGACGCGGACGAATGGTTTCTCGGCGAGTGGGATTCCGAGGGCGGAAAGCGCGGCTGCTAGAGCCGTGTTGCTGGTGGCAGTGGACGATAGGTGGGTGATGGAGTTCATCTTGGTATCTCAGATTGGGAGGGGGTGGATCACAGCCCCGAGCTTCCGGTCACGGTCGGATAGTGGGTGGCGGTGATGTCGATTTTTTCAAAGTCCTCGTTGTTGAGTGCGCGGCTGATCTGCTTGATGATCGTCATGCCGCCGCTCGTTTGGAGGTGGGTGGGCATGGTGTTGCTGAGCGTGAGTGCCAGCCCGACCTTGCCGCTGAAGGCGCTCGTCTTCTTCACGAGGCCGGAGAGTTTGATCTCCACCTTCTCCTGATAGAACGCGAGACCGACGATTTCACCGCCCTTGTCCATGACTGTCTTCTCCTGGTTCGAGTAGTCGAAGGATAGGTCGGTGATGAGAATGCCAGCCTCGTCGGCAGTGATGCCCCAGTTGCTGGTGATGCCAAGGAATGTC
>JAPJNB010000003.1 GCA_026461385.1 Akkermansiaceae bacterium | reverse complement strand
CTTTAGCACCACGGTGAGTCGCAATGCCAGACCAGCATCAAGTACCTCGTTGCGCCCCTCCAGTGCCATTACATTGCGGCTGCCAGGCTTGAGGGACCCCATCAAATCATACGTGCGCGGGATGTGCCAATCACTTGCCATTCCAAGATCCTTGCCGTTCACGAAAAGTCGACTCCATTCATCGCAAATCACGGTAACCGATGCACTTGCAACATCTTGGGGAAGCTGAAATTCACGGCGAAAAAACACTTTTTCGTGTTCGCCCGGCGCCGTGCTTTGCCAGATCCAGCCCGCAGTGGGAGGCCCACCGGTCGGTTCCTTATCTCCCATCTGAATTCTCAAGTCCTTGAACTCGGTTTTCATCGTTGGCCCAGCATGCAATTGCAGTGCAATCACTCCCTTGGCCGAACGCTTCTCGATGTTGTTATCCTGAATTTCTGCCGCCAATTTGCCATTGATGAAATGCCGCAGAATGTTGCCCTGCGCCACGATGCGATAGGAATTCCAAACCCCAAGATCAACCTTTGGAACATCAAGACTCCCCGTCACCTCGGGCTTTGTATCCAGCTTGACCCGTTGCCCACGCTGACAAGCGATCCCCCTCCCTTTTTCCTCGTACAGCATTCCCAAGTAGGGAGCATTAGGATGCAAATCCATTTGGTATCCCCCAACCACCCATTTTGCAGCATCAATGATGCGGCTGCGATATTGCACCCCAGAATTATTTCCCGTCACACGTGCCAGGTACTGCAATTCAAAATCACTTGGCTCTCCGCCCTGCCAGATGAGAAATGTATTGGTGTCTATTTTTCGACCAGCATCATCCGTTTCACCGATCAACACCCCATTTTCGACTCGCCACAAGCGGGGATCACCCGCCCACCCGGTCAAGTCCTTCCCATTGAAAAGTGATTGCCAGCCCGCTTGGCACGAAACAGTGGCAAAGGCTAGGGAGAAAAGAAAGGTCAAGTGCTTCATCGAAGTACCATACGGGGCGGCAACCCATGAGTTTTCAAAAATTATAACTCAGAGGAAACTTGGGCGCCAACCTCTCACCCCTCGGTCAGCAATTTCCGAAAATAATCGATCGTCGAGTCCAGCCCCTCATCCAGAGAAATGGTCGGCTGCCATCCTAACTCGTTCTTGGCCAATGTGATATCGGGCTGACGCTGCTTCGGATCATCCCCAGGAAGCGGCAAGTGAACCAACTTGGATGGCCCACCAATTTTCTGCAATACCCGCTCTGCGAGTTGGAGCATGGTGAACTCACCAGGGTTGCCGAGGTTGACGGGTCCACAAAGCTTCGGGTGGTTCATCAAACGGATGAAACCTTCGATCAGATCATCCACGTAGCAGAACGACCGCGTCTGGCTTCCATCCCCGTAAATCGTGAGATCCCTCCCTTGAAGCGCTTGGACGATGAAGTTGGAAACGACACGCCCATCGTCCGGCAGCATCCGTGGGCCATACGTGTTGAAGATCCGGACGACCCGGATATCGACCTGATTCTGGCGATGATAATCGAAAAACAAGGTCTCCGCGCAGCGCTTTCCCTCGTCATAACAAGCGCGGATCCCAATGGGATTGACATTCCCATGGTAGGATTCGGGCTGGGGATGGACGTCTGGGTCACCATAGACCTCTGAGGTGGAAGCTTGAAAAACCCTTGCCCCCGTGCGTTTCGCCAAGCCAAGGCAATGAATCGCCCCCATGACCGAGGTCTTGGTGGTTTTGATCGGGTTGTGCTGGTAGTGCGGCGGAGAGGCTGGGCAAGCAAGGTTGTAAATTTGATCGACTTCGTAACGAAATGGCTCCGTCACATCATGGCGAACCAACTCAAAGTATGGATGACTGAGCAAGTGCGCGATGTTGCGCTTCCTACCCGTGAAAAAATTATCGAGGCAAATAATTTCATTCCCCTCATTGAGAAGACGTTCGCAAAGATGAGAACCGAGGAATCCAGCACCGCCAGTGATTAAAATACGCATCGAGACGGATTCCACCAGCCTCAGCAAATTTAATCAAGGATCGAAATGTGACATCTCGTCACGTTTCAGGACTTTTGGCATGGGGCTGCAAATCGTTAAAAAAGCGTGCTCCTGACATCTTTTTAGTTAGGTCGTCAAATTTGAAGAACACTGCATCAGAATTTCAAACCAAACACCAGCAACATGTTTTCAAAACTGGATTTTTGCCAGACCAGAACTAGACAAAACACAACGGGAGATGGCCCATACACGAGAACGATTTGCCCTAAAAAGGAAAATGGCCGTGTTCGTGGAGCGCCTCTGAGTGAGGCGTTTGATTTCGAGGGCCGGTGGTCGCTAGCGAGTCTATTTTCACCCGCTGAGGAGGAGCGAGGCCTCTTCTGGCAGGTCGGGTAGCCATT
>JAPJNB010000030.1 GCA_026461385.1 Akkermansiaceae bacterium | reverse complement strand
CCGAGGACCTGCACTTCGATGTGCTTGGCGCGGGGGATGTAGCGCTCCAAAAAGACGGCGGAATTGCCAAAGGCGCGGCCGGCCTCGCCCTGGGCTTCATCGAGCAAGAGGCTACCACTGATGATATAGTTCTTTTGTGGGTTGGTCGGGTGGCCCGTGGTGTCATGCCAGAAGCGCGTGACGGTGGTCGTGTTGTTGCCCAGCAAAATGCCCTGAATCGCCATCGCGAGCGCTGCGTTGGAAGTGTTGGCTCCCGTCAGCGGCCCCCACCAAAAGAAGTCCTTTTGATTCACGCTATCGGGCCCGAAGTTATAGACCGCTTTGACGTAGTTCGCGACTTGCGTCGTGCTCAGCGCACTGGTGTTCGAGAGTAGCAGCACGGCGGCGTTGTTAAGCGCCTGTGGTGCGGAAACTTCCCAGTCATACCAGTTGCCAAAGATGACGCCAGTGGGCGTAAAAGCATTGGCCGTCATCCAGTCCAAGCCGCCAGCCGTGGCCGTGAGCAGCGCGGCGTTCTGGTAAAGTACGCAGGCCGGGATCGCGTAGGCCTGCGCCATGTTTTCCAAACGTTTGAAGCTGCTGGCGATGTTGCCCGATGCGACGTCCGCCGTCACTCCCGTTTGCGCTGCGAGCGGCAGATCACTCCAGATGGAAATCTGCGATATGGTAGTGACTCCCGATCCGCCGCCACCCGAGAAGGTCACGCTCGGTGTGCCCGTGTAGCCAGAGCCGCCAGCGGTCACCGTAATAGCCGTGACTTTGCCCGCCGCAACGGTCGCCGTCGCTGTGGCACCGCTACCATTGCCACCGGTGATGGTCACAGCGGGCGCACTCGTGTAACCGGATCCACCGTTGACAACTTTGATCGAGCTAATCGTATATAGCATTGTCGTCTGATAACCCGATGCTCGTGAATTGATGCTTGAGGCACTCTTCGTGCTCGTCACATCGGTGATCAGCGTGTTCATCCACTTGATGCGCAGCGCATCGAATTTGTTGATTATGGTAAGCACGAGCGTGGCAGAGCCTAGGCCGCCGCTATTCGTTGCAGAGATGGTGACATTGTAGGTACCTGCAGTAGCAGCATTCGAAGTGCCCGAGATGAGACCTGTGGTGGTGTTGACGGTGAGTCCGCCCGGAAGCCCGGTCGCATTGTAAGACGTCGGTGAACCCGATGCAGTAATCTGATAGCTATAGGCGATCAACTCCTGCGCACTCGTGGTGAGCACGCTGGTGATCGTCGGCGGCACAGCTACCACCGTGAGCGCAAGCGTAGCTGAACCGGTGCCGCCCGTATTGGTGGCGGAGATGGTGACATTGGATGTGCCATTCACCGTGGGAGTGCCCGTGATGGCACCAGTGCTCGTGTTGATACTGAGTCCATTAGGAAGGCCGGTGGCGTTGAACAAAGTCGGGTTGTTTGAGGCCGTGATCTGATAGCTCAACGCACTTCCGACTTGTCCATTCGCCGTGAGCAAACTCGTGATCACCGGAGCTGGCGGCAGCACGCCGGTAGGCATATCGGATATCACAACGTTGTCGATCAGCCAACTGCCGAGATTGGTGGTAGAGGTATTAAAGCCAAGACGACCCAGGTTGCTGTTGCCAGCGAGCAGGGTTCCGGCGCTGTCAGTGGCTGTTGGGTTCAATGCGGATGTGATGACAAAGGCCCCATTCAGAAACACCGAGAAGCTGTTTGCTGTCAAAGTGCGATACACCGAGTCTGCCCCGATGTAGTTGATTGAAGCGGAATCGTGATCATTCGCATAGATCTTCACTGACTGCTTGACGCTAAGGTCGTAGGTCCCAGTGAAAACCGTACTGTTGCCTTGCACCGAGAACGTAGGCGTGGTGAGCGACCCAAATTGATTGAACGTCACACCAGCGATACGCTTCGCACTGGAGCCGCCTGCCGTAATGAGGGCGCTGTTCCAAGCCAGCAAACCGATGTTGATCGGCTGCGTTCCTATCGTCGATGGCGTGGCATTGTTATAAATCTCGAAGGAGACGGCCAGCGTCGTTTGCGCAGCACTTCCGGCGTTCAATTCCAACTGCCCCGAGGACTGACCAATATCATTGAAATAAGCCACTTTTCCGCCAGGGCCGATCTGGGTAATACCCGCGATCGCAGTCGTTTGCCCGACTGCTTTGATCCCAGTCGTGGTGCCATCAGGCACCGTAGGAATGATGGAGGTATAAGCATCGAAGTTCTCGTTCAGCAACTCCGCCGCATGCGCGGCGGGAAGCAATGCAACCGCCAGCAAAAGCAGTACCATGCCACGAGTGAACTTGCGCATCGGAGCAGCAGCCCCAGAGGCAATTGGAAGTGTGGTAGACAAGAAGGTCATCATGCTAGGAAATTGCTTTTGAAATGGAGGCCGCTGCGAACGCTGATTGGATCACTTGAGGCGAAAATGGATTTGTTAGCATCCAAAGGCGGTCAAGAGTTTATCACCCCTTTTAGATGGAATTGAAAATGAACCGGTCGCCGCAGGTGTCAACGTGGAAGTTAGGATCACCTCCTTAAATTCTGCTGGAAACCACTTTATTTCTGTTAGAATTTGTGAAAAATACTCGTCTGAATTGGTCGTAACTCCTTAACTTTAAATAGTGAATCTTTTTAATATGATGAAAAAGTTCATGGGGAGTTACACCCCCATCCAAATCCTATGAAAGATGCTATTTTCAGCCTTACACTTTTTTTACGCGCCGAGCTGTGAGTTTTGCTACCGCGAGGGCGGTGGAACTCATGCGAAATAGAGGATTCTTGCGAATCGGTCCGCCATTGATGAGGGTCCACTCGGTGTAAGGACGGTTGTAATGCGGGCGGTTTTTTGACAGATTCGGAGGGAGATCTGGCGGAGCGCTCCCACGAGCGAGCGGGCCAGCTTGATTCACCCGCCCGGATGCTGGCCATGAGGCGGCCGATGCAGTTCGTCGTTCGTTCGTTAGGTCCGAGGCTCTCCCTCGCGGCATCCTTGTGCGTCGATCCATTGATTTTTCGGTCCTTCGCCACTGGCTGGAATCCAGGTGTTGAATTCCGTGATAGAATCTGCTAGAATCGAGCGTTAAGACGATCCACCAACGCAAGATTCCAACCATCTGAAAAAACAAATGACCACGAACACCCAAAATATAACATCGACACCGCGCATCCGGCGCAAAAGTTTTCTAATGGGAGTGGTGGTTGGCAGTTGGTTTTCATGCGCGGTGGTGGGTTCGGCGGTCGAGTGGCAGCCCGCAGGGGGCGCGTTGATGACGCGGTGGGCAAAAGACGTGACGCCAAGTCATGCGCTTCCCGAGTATCCACGCCCGCAGTTGATTCGCGCCGACTGGATGAACCTCAACGGTCTCTGGAATGTGAAATTGGCCGATGGGACGGAGTCGAAAGTGCTTGTGCCATTTCCAATCGAGTCAGCCCTCTCGGGGGTGATGAAGCATTCGGATCGGATGATCTATCAGCGCCAGTTTGAAGTGCCTAAGCCGTGGAGTGGCAAGCGAGTTTTGCTCCACTTCGGGGCGGTCGATTGGGAGACGAAGGTTAGCGTGAATGGCAAGGGATATCCGGTTCATCGCGGTGGGTACGATGGATTCAGTTTTGACATCACCGAGGCCTTGCAACCCGATGGTCAGCAAGACATTAAGGTTGAGGTGTTTGATCCCACGGACCTTGGTGGGCAGGCCCGTGGCAAACAGAAACTGAAGTCGGGTAGTATCATGTACACCCCGACCTCAGGAATTTGGCAGACGGTTTGGTTAGAGCCAGTGAGCGAGAATCACATCGATGGGCTCAAGGTTGTTCCCGATGTGGATGCGGCTTGTGTGCATCTAACTGTAGGCGGGAAGGGGACCATCGAGGTAGTGGTCAGTGATGGCGGCAAAGAAGTTGGCAAGTTCAACGGAACGGCTGGCAGCGAGCTCAAGATTGCCGTGCCAGCAGCCAAGTTGTGGTCGCCAGAAGCACCCCAACTCTATGATCTTCGTGTGACGCTGAAGGACGGGGAGGCGGTTGTGGACTCAGTGTCTAGTTACTTTGGGATGCGCAAGATTTCTCTCGGAAAAGACGACAAGGGGGTGACGCGGATGATGCTTAATGATCGGTTCGTATTTCAAGTGGGTCCATTGGATCAGGGGTTTTGGCCTGATGGCATCTACACTGCGCCGACCGACGAAGCCTTGCGGTTTGATATTTCAGAGACCAAGCGTCTTGGATTCAACACCACGCGCAAGCATATCAAGGTTGAGCCTGAGCGTTGGTATTATTGGTGCGACAAACTTGGTCTGTTAGTTTGGCAAGACATGCCGAGTGTGAATTCCTACACCGACAAGCCGCAACCCATCGACAAGCCCCAGTTCAAGTCCGAGCTTGCCAAGATGGTGACAGATCGAGGAAACCATCCCTCCATCATCATGTGGGTGGTTTTCAACGAGTCGCAGGGGCAACACGACACTGAGGAGTTGGTCGCTGCCGTGAGGGCGCTCGATCCTTCACGCCTCGTCAACAATGCCAGTGGCGACACGGATAAAAACTGCGGCGATGTGATCGACAAACACAGTTATCCTGGTCCTGAGTCCCCGAAGCCTGAAGCCAATCGTGCAGCGGTCTTGGGTGAATTTGGCGGTCTTGGGCTCCCAGTAGAGGGGCACATGTGGAGCAAAAAAAACTGGGGATACAAGGGCACCAAGAACGCGGGAGAATTAATCACCGCCTACGAAGGCTTGCTCAAAAAAGCTTGGGAGCTGAATGCCAATGCTGGGCTTTCTGCGATCATTTACACCCAGCTCACCGATGTGGAGACCGAGTGCAATGGACTGATGACCTATGACCGTGAGGTTTGCAAAATGCCAGTCGAACGGACTGCCGCCGCGAACAAGGGTAAGACGAATTCGATGCGAGAATGATCTTCCTCGTGATTCGAGGGACTTGATCTCATGAAATTGTCAGCCTAGAAGCGGTGGGACGTTTGTCCAAATACCGATGAATGCTAGCGATCCAATTTTACCCGAATACCTGCAAACATGCTTCATCCCCAAGGGCGAGGGAATCGACTGGCCTGATGAGTTCTGGATCATCACGGCCTGCAATCCCTACTCATCTGGGGTGTTAGAAGGTGATCGAGATGCCGACCGAAGACTGCGAAGGCATCTTAGCAAGGGTGGCTACCCAAAGTTTCGGATCAAGGGGATTTCTGCTGACTGGCAACATGAGGAAAAGTCTTATGGTGTGAGTGGCATCACGAGGGATGTCTTGTTAGAATTGGGACGTCAGTTCCAGCAGAACGCGGTTTTTCACATCATTGGCGACCGATTGAGTGTGGTCGCTTGCGTCGATGACCGGGAAGTCCAGTTGGGATCCTTCCGTGAGCGGATTCGGAAGATTGAAGATCGGCCCTGTGCGAGGGTCTATGTGATTCGTCTGGATGAGGCCGTGCTGAACGTGAAACGGTTTCAGCGAGCCAATCCCAACCATGTCACAGGCATGGCGTGTTATTATGTTGGCATGACCTGCTGCACCGCAGAAGAGCGATTTGAGCAGCACCAACGTGGGTACAAGGCTGCAACCTTCGCCAAGCGGTTTGGGATTGAGTTGGCCCACGAGCGGTTTCCAACTCAGGAATGGTTAGGCATCGAGGCCGCGAAGCGCCTTGAGTTTGACCATGCAGAGTGGTTGCGAGGGCAGGGGTACGCCGTGTGGCAACATTGACTTACCGCACGACCTCGTAGCAGACCATACCGGCAGCATCGAGTGGTGGATTGGAAAGCGGATCAAATGATTTTCAATGTTAGACTCTGGTTTTGAGACTTGAAACTCCCGCCCATGCCTATGGTTCCCCGCCACGAGCTTCAAGAAATTTGAGGAAAAGCAACATCCAGCGGGCTGTGAATCTTGGATTTTTCAATGGTAGGCGTGGACCACGCTGTGGAAGAGATCTTCCCGATAGATTCGGGACAAGGACCCATAAGTGAAATTCTGTAAGACGCCGATGTCTCTCAATCCGGCAAGGGCCCATGCGGCTTTGTCGACGGTCGGGCGGTTGACTTTGTCGCCGTAAAAGAGATGGAAATCCGAAACAGACTTGGCACCACCGCCTGTCATGAAACCTCCGTTAAAGGAATGCCTCAGGACCTTTTCTGAGACTCCTATGTACTGCTTGAGCGAGAGAATTGAAACCATTTCCTCGCGAAACGAGGGGTCTGCACAGAGTTCACAGGCCTCTAACAATGCTGCGATTAGAGTAACTACCTCTTCCCTTCGTTCGCGGATAAATTCACCGGTGACTAATAACATTTTTTCGTGGTGCCAAAGAGCTAGGGCTGAAGAAACTGCGGGGCACCAACCCGTGCCTGCAAGGATTGCTTCCGAATTCCATGGCTCTTCAACACAAAACCCATCGATAAGCCCACTTGCAAGTTGGGCTGGCATTTGTTCGGGTTGCACAGCGACGACTTCCACCTGCGGGTTTGAACTCATTCCATGCAGGGTGAGCCATCGGTGGAGTAGGATGTGCTGGGACGAATCGCGGTGGGGAATCGCGAGGGTGAGGGGACGTGGCTTGCTCCAACGGTTTTCCATCCAGTCGGCGAGGCCCTTGCCATTGCCTATTTTGAGTGGATCCAGTGCGGCTGACAACGTGATCGCACTGCCATGGAGGTTAAAGACCAATGGAACGGCAATCTCACAGCGCTGCTCGCTGAAGCCCATGGCGAGTGAAAATGCGACTCCTGCGATCGACTGTGCCGCGTCGAGTTCTCCGTGGTATATCTTATTTCGGATCACCGACCCATTCGACTCACGTGAGAGCAGGACATTCAGCCCGTAGCGTTCGAAAATTCCCATTTCCACCGCGACCGCAATCGGTGTGCAATCGCTCACCGGAAGGAAGCCTAGGTGTAGCGGAGAATGGTAGGTTTTTTGTAGGTCGCCAAAGTTCACAATCCGCCATTAGCTCGTTAGATGCCAGTGCTGAAAGGTTGACGAAGATCGTTAAGAAATAAGAAAGATTTTCCAAACCGAATCAAATCGCTACAAATCACCGGAGGAGCTGTGATGGAGTAACCTGCGGGAGCCATTCATCTTTCAAGAATTCCCCGCTTGAATGAACTTGATGAGGTCCTCTCGGCACTTCATTCGGTCGGGCGGGTTGAGGTAGAACATGTGTCCTCCATCGTAGTAGGTGGTCGAGATGTTAGACCTCACCCCAGTGGGAAGATCCCGCATGTGTCGTATTGAATAAGCCGTGCCGGCGGGTGGGGTAGCGAGGTCAGTGCGCCCGCCCATGAGGAGCACTCGAAGGTGCGGGTTGTCGGCCATCGCCTTCGCCAAGCGATCGCTGACATCGACCACTTGGTTGCCGCCCGTCCAGCGCCAGGGTTGGACTTTGCGGGAAAGAATTTCGTAAGGCTGATCCTCTTTGCAACCGAGGTCGCGTCCAAGATAGTCGAGCATTGCCGAAGAAAATGCGCCAAAGGAAAGTGCGTACGAGGGGTCATATTCCGCGGCGTCGGCTGATTTGTCGGTGGTGTCCCATGCGACCCGTGCGTCAAAGCGGCCGATGACCTTGCCCTCCTTGCGGAGAAGTTCTACTCGGAAAAACATAGGGTCCATCCGGAGATCGTGATCCAGCCAGGTCGTTGCGCTGATGCCCGTCAGCCTAGCCAATTTCTCGGCCAAGCCTTGCCGCGCAGCAGCGTCGAGGTCATTGCCTTTCAGAAGCGCGGTGGCGTACTCGCCAAATGCGAATTCATTGCTTTCCTTGATGAGGGCTTCGCGATCGCCTTGGATCTTGTGGTGGTAGTGAGCGGTTCCGGTGAACGAGCCAAGGAATGCGGCGTAGGAAATTTCATTGCTGCGACTCGGCTGGATCGTGGCGTAATCCATCAATGACGACAGCAGGACCACGCCATTGAGGCTCATGCCGTAGCGGGTTTGGAGGTGGTTGGAAAGACCGGCCGCGCGGACCCCGCCATAGGATTCTCCAAGGATAAACTTGGGAGATGACCAACGGCTGTGCTCGGTGACCCAGCGGCGAATGAAATTCCCAACCGACTCGATGTCCTCATCCACCCCGTGGAACTCATCGGCCTTGACCTCTTTTTCAGCACGACTGTAACCCGTGGAAACAGGGTCGATGAAAACCAAGTCACAAACGTCGAGGATGCTGAGGGGGTTTTCGACCACCACGGCAGGGGGAAGTGCTGCGGTGGTCCCATCGCCAGGGAGCTTGACGATCTTTGGACCGAGCACACCGATATGAAGCCAAACGGATGAGGATCCCGGCCCGCCGTTGAAGGCAAAGAGCACCGGGCGGCTCGAGGGTTCCTTGGTGTCGGTGCGGGTGTAACTTACATGAAAAATCGAGGCTCGTGGCTTGCCATCATCATCCTTGATCTGGATTTTTGCGGTGGTGACTTGATAGGGGACCTTCTTGCCCGCGATCGTTACGGAGCCCTCGCGAACGATCGGTTCCATGGGTTTTTCGGCAGCCTCCTTTGCAGGTGCTTCGGCAGCCGGTTTGTCAACGGACTCGGCTGGCTTCTCCGGCATCTGAGCTCCGAAGAGGCTCATCTGGGTGGAAAGGATGATGGGAATTAAATGGCGTTGCATGATGGAAATTGAGCGATGGAAAGCTGGTTCGGCGATGGTACTCAGTACGGGTTTGGCTGTCGATGGATTCCATGAACAAGCGGTGCAGGACGTCTCGACACGGTTAGAAATTTTTCCAAAATTCTGCAATCACTCCTGCATTGCCTGCACCTCAGAGCGAACCATACTGACCAACTCGGGCGGACCTATCACTTTTGCTTGTCGGCCAAAGCTCAGGACCCACCGCAAAACCTCTTCCAGTCGGCCGATCTCAAACCTTACCTCGACCCGGGTGCCCTTGGCGTTTAGAGCTTCGACTTCTTGAGTGGGATGCCAACGGCGCTCTTGCGCGAGGCGTGCGGCGTAGTCGCGGAGTTCAACTCGCACCAACTGGCGCGTCTCGTCGCCATCCACATTCCAGATTCCAAACGATCGTTTTAAATGAACGCTTCCATCAAAGCCATCAGGTCTTTCAAATTGGGTGTTTCCGACCTTGTAGCGGCTGATACGCGGGAGAGCAAAGGTGCGCAGCGCATCGCGTTCCAGATCGTGTGCGATCAGGTACCAGCCACCCTCGACCTGGCCCAAATGCAAGGGATGTACCCGCCTAGCCTCAAACTGATCCGCTCCCAGTTTTCTGTAAAAAAAGGTCGTAACGTGTTGATTTAAAATAGAATGTGCTATTTTTCCAAATAATTCCACGTTCGTAGGATTGGCCTCGGTAGTCTTGCGGGTGAATGCCTCGTCTAGGTCGCCCCAAGAGAATTGAACTTCGCCAAGAATCCCGTGAGTGATTCGCTGAAAGACTTCATTGAGGACATTGGCCAAAGCGGTTCCTCGGATCGATTCGAGCGCGTTTCGAGCAAGAAATAGGCCTGCAAGGTCTTGGACTGTGGTCTGAAATACGGGAAAGTGCGAGACATCTTTGCGGTAGTAGTAGCCGTGGAGCGAGTCATCGTAGACCAGCGGCAGCTTGAGTTCGTCGCGCATGAACGTGATGTCGCGCTGGACCGTTTTGCGTTGAACGCTGAGTTGCTGGGCCAGCTGAGTGCAATTGGGATACGTGCCCGAACTGATGGCTGCGTGAATCTCATAAATCCGGAAAATAGGCCGACGTGTCTTTGCATTCTGGGTTTTTGCATCCGCGATGAGCTTCACAAGGGTTCTTTGACTCGGATTCATGTTCGGGACATCGCAGCAGGTTTTGCCGAGGCGCTCCAGCCCAGATTGTAGACGCTGCGCTAAATCATAACTTGTTACAATATATGTAATACGGAATGATAACCGGCATTTGCAAAGAACTGCCGCAGCGACCTCCACGCAGACCCGTGCCCCCTCACGGGTCTCTCTCAGGATCCTCCCCCAAACAAGCGATCCGACTCAGCCTGCGTTGGATTAGGACCCAGCGAGCTTCGCAAGCGTAGCGGCATCCACGACGAATGAGCCCGACGCCGACTTTGGCTTTTGGCCCTCAGTGATTTGATATTCGAAAACCTTGAGTGGCTTCGCGTTTGGAATCTCAGACATCAGATAAACTCTAACGGTCATGGCCTCTTTGCCCGTGCTGCCGGGCAGCTTTTTGATCGTGTATTTGACCTCATTTGCGCCATCGAGCGCACCGCCGATGATCACCTCGGCTTCCTTGGCGTTGGCAAAATGATGGCGACTGACCTTGTTGACCTCGACCTCAACCTCGCGGCCTGGGCAGAAAACGTAAACTTTCGCCACATGCTTCGCGGGTTGGACTGCAACGGGGATCGTTGGGATTTTGCCGGTTGGCTGGGTTTCAGGGGTTTCTTTCAGGTACTTGAGATTGCCAACTGCCAGTTCTTTGCGGACGCTTGGAAGTGCCTCCAGATTGACGAAGTCCGCGCGATCGTAGAGCCATCCCCCATTGCCCTTCACGAACGACAGGACAAGGAGGTTGTCCGATGGTGTGCCTCCGACCCCGAAGTCAATTTTCCCGAAGTACGAGGCCTTGGCGGTCGGGCCGTTTTCCTTCGCTTCGAGCAACTTCAGGCCCCGAACCGTCGGTGGCACGGTGGGCAACTCGAAAATCGATGATGGGAATGGCAGTTTTTCCGAGACGATGCGATTGCGTACTTCCACGCGGCGGTGTTCCGCGGTCACCCGTTGCCAGACTGATGCGTCATGCCGGATCATCGATTCACGCCAAGCGCTGTAAGTCGTCTCAAGAGCGGGTTGGAGCGTCTCATCCGCAAGAGCCAGCGCGCTGGAGATCAACGAAAATGCAAGAAACAGACATTTCATGACCGAAACGATTGGACAAGATGGCCAATATCACAACAAACAAATTGCACGACACGAGCGATTAAGCTCCCGAAATGATCCATCATGAGTCCAATTTTGCAAAAAGTGGCGCCGATCGGCGAAGCGCGGGACCGCGAAGTCCTCAAGGACGCGGCCACTTACGTTTACGCTCGGCGGCCTGAAGGCGATGCACTGGCTCACCTGTTTTTTCCGGATCGGCGCGACGGGCCACCGCGAGCAGCAGTCGTATTTTTTCATGGTGGGCTTTGGGACTCCCCCACACCAACGCAATTTGTCCCCCACTGCCTTCACTTTGCGAGCCGAGGCGCGCTTGCCGTCGCCGCTGAAACCCGCACACTGGCCAAACATGGAACCAGTGCAATGGAGGCCATCGAAGACGCTCGTGAATTGATCCGCTGGTTGCGTCAGAACGCGGATACGTTCAACGTCGACCCCAAGAAAATCGTCATCGGTGGCGCTGGTGGTGGTGCGCTTCTGGCCCTCCTTGCGGCGATGCCCAAGCCCAAACACTTGCCGGCGATTGATGGTGTCGATTGTTTTCCACAGGCGTTGATTTTGTTCAGCGCTTTGGTCAATCCTGTGAGCAAGGAGGCCGCAACCGCGCGGTTCCCCGATCGGCGCTCCGCCAAGCGCATGAGTCCAACTCGGCTGATGCGCCGCAAGCTGCCTCCGATGCTTTTTTTCCACGGAAAATCCGATCGCATCACGCCTTTTTCCGAAGTGGAAAAATTTCGTCGACGCCTCCGTTGGCGCGGCAATTCCTGCGAGTTAGTCGACTTTGTGGGTGCGGATCATTCGTTTTTTAATTTCAACGTAAGCCACCGCAACTTCGAACTCACGGTTCTCGCGGCGGATCGATTTCTAGTAGATCGGGGCTTTCTCGAACCGGCCAGCAGACCTAGTGAATTCTAGTAGATTCTAGCAGAATCCTAAAAAATCCTCATTTTCACGAAGGATTTGCCCAGAAGTGGTACTGTGGTGGGCTGTCGTTGCACAGCGAAAGGTTGCGCAGCTTAAGCTTTTCACCCGTGGGCAATGCGAAAAACTTCGCGGTCGACAGTCGGTCGGGCGTCGGCATCGGGCAGCTTGGCCAGAAAACCCCTACCCCAAGGACGAGTGGCAGCACGGCAGCGCCACGAGCAAGCGGCAAGTTGTCGCGATCTAACAAAGTCACGCTGACTCTGACGGGATCCACTGCTTGATCAAGGATTTGCTGGTAAGGCACGGGTAGTTCATAGGTGTCGTTGTACATGGGGGTGAGGGAAATTTAGAATCCTCACCGTACTACAGTTTCCATCGTTGACGAGATGATTTTGCATCGACCATGGAGAAATATTCCCCGACGCAAAAATCCCGCGAAATGGAGGCCCATCACGCGGGATTTCAGGGGATCGAAATCCGGATTGGCGTCGCTCGTTCTTAGCCGGGAAGCAAGCCCTTCACGGCGTCGCGCTCTTCCTTGAGCTCGTTGATGGTCAGGTCGATTTTCTCTTGGCTGAACGCGTCGACCGGCACTCCTTGGACCACAGACCATGAGCCATCCGCATCGGTCCGGATCGGCATGGATGCCATGAGTCCCTCCTCGATGCCATACGAGCCGTCCGAGCAGACGGCGACCGAAAACCAATCCCCCTCAGGGGTCGGCGTGATCAGGCTTTTGACAGTGTCCAGTGCAGCATTTGCGGCAGAGGCTGCTGAGGAGAGTCCACGTGCCTTGATGACGGCGGCACCGCGTTGCTGCACGGTCGCGATGAATTCGCCCTTGAGCCACTCGGTGTCAGTGATCACCTCGGTGGCGGGGCGACCATCGATCTTGGCGTTGGTGAAGTCGGGGTATTGAGTGGCCGAATGATTTCCCCAAATGCAAAGGTTGGTCACCTTGGATTGGTGGACACCCGCCTTCTGGGCAAGCTGGCTTTTTGCACGATTTTCGTCCAGACGCGTCATGGCGAAGAAACGGTATTTGCAGATGCCGGTAGCATTGTTCATAGCGATGAGTGCATTGGTGTTGCATGGGTTGCCCACGACCAACACGCGGACGTCTTTGGCCGCATTGCGCGCGATCGCTTGGCCCTGGCCGGTGAAGATCTTGCCGTTGATCCCTAGCAGGTCAGCACGCTCCATCCCGGCCTTGCGCGGCACCGAGCCAACCAGCAAACACCAGTTGGCATCTTTGAAGCCTTCATCGAGATCGGCAGTTCCCACGACCTCGTTGAGCAATGGAAATGCGCAGTCGTCGAGCTCCATCATGACGCCTTGAAGTGCGGGCAGGCCGGGCTCAATCTCGATCAACCGAAGATTGACCGGTTGATCCGGTCCGAAGACGAAACCAGAAGCGATGCGGAAAAGTAGGGCGTAGCCGATCTGGCCAGCAGCACCCGTGATGGATACGGTAATTGGTGTTTTCATAGGGTAAAATGCAAGAACGCGCGGAGGTTACTCGGCCAGAGCGACGGGGTCAACTGGCAAGCCGCGCGATCTGATCCTCGTGTAGTGTTTTCCCTGTGGTTAGGGTGAGATTCGCGCGGCGAGGGTAAGATTTGCCACAAATCGAGCTTTGCGAATCGGCCCTCTCGCGTTTTACTCCACCCATGATCGACATGCTCGTCCGCCTCTATGATTTGCCGAGTTCCACCGCGCTCGACGAGGGTGTGGCTGCACACGGAGTGACACTGCGGCGTGCTCGGGCCTTTGAAAAGCACACGGTTGCAGCCTTTGTTAGGGCGCACTTTTCCGAAAAATGGGTGAGCGAGGTCGAGGTCGCCATGACGCGGCAGCCGATCAGTTGCTTCATCGCTACGAAGGAAAAGCAGATCCTTGGATTTGCCTGCTACGAGACCACGCAGCGGGGATTTTTTGGCCCCACGGGGGTCGTGGAGACCGCTCGGGGCATGGGCTTGGGAAAGGCTCTGCTTTTTAAGGCACTCGAAGGACTGCGCGATATCGGCTACGCCTACGCCATCATCGGAGGCGTCGGCCCGAAAGAATTTTACGCGAAAACGTGCGGCGCGATCGAGATCCCCGGCAGCGATCCTGGGACCTACATCGATTTATTGCCCTGAGTGAATTTTGGATATCTGATAGATTCAGTTAGGCTTCGCAAATCGTTTCAACAAACATCACTTCTGATTCATGACATTCGTTTTGCTGTCGCTCGTCGTAAATGTTCTCGTCGCAGGCTACATGGGCTTAGCAATCGCGTTTCGTTCCCAACGAATGCTCCCCGGCTTGAATGAAGTGTTTGGCCCCGACACCACCTCACGGCAGATTCTTGCCTGTTTGTACTTGGCGATTGCGGTTATCAGCATCGTCGCCCTTGCCGATTCCAGTTTGCGACTGCGCGTGATTTTAGTGCTTTTCCCTCTGCAGATTTTCTACAAGGTGCTAAGTGCATTTCTCGTGAACGATCGCCGCAACCCGGTTCCCAAAGCGAACCTCGCCATCAGCATTTTGCATTGCGCATCACTTTACCTCGCCTTTGCAAAACCATGAGATTCTCCGAAGGTATTTCGATCTATCGCTGAGCTTGGTTCGTTAGACCGCGTGGATCCCAATCTTGAACTGATCGCAAAGGGCAGCAACGCGGTCTTTTTCTAACAGGATGGTTTTCCCGGCCTCGATGGCGATCCCCCCCACCCCGGCAGCCGCGCAATTCTCAATGGTGTCTGGCCCGATCACTGGCACATCAAAGCGGAAATCTTGGTTGGGCTTCGAGACCTTTACGAGCATCACCTCCTTGCCGCGGCCAAGTTCGCCGCCGCGCTTGATGCAAGCATTCGTGCCTTCGAACGCCTCGGCGGCAAGGACGGTGCCGTACCGCACCACCACACTCTGACCGATGTCGAGCGCACTGGTTTGCTTCGCAATGCGGAAGCCAAATGCCGCATCCGAGAGTTGGCGTTTTTTGAAGACAGGCCCGCAGACATGCCCGGGCCCTGGGAGGTGATCCTCCAGAAAGGTGGTGGCCGGCAGCAGCGTGATGCCGTCTTTGGCGAGTTCATCACCGATCGCACCAAACAAGGTTTCCGCGTTCCGCTCCTTCACGCGGGCGAGCATCATCAAGGTCCTCAGGTCCGGCCGCAGATCGAAGAGATTCTTCGGCGAAATCTGACCCATCATCACCGCCTGATCCGCACCCTGTTTTCGGAAGAACTGGATCAACTTCGACAACTGCCCGACGCGTACCCACTCGGTGGCGTCGGCCAAGGCCTCCAAGCTCGGGTGCGTCTCGCCATGAAAGGCCGCCACCACCAAGCGGATGCCCGGCGATTTTCGACGGGCCTCGGCGATGAAGGTTGCGGGATAAACTCCGTTGCCTGCAATGATGCCGATGATACGAGTTGGGGTCATGCTGCTTGGTTTGCGGAAAAACGCGGTCGCCCTGATTCAATCCGAGTCCCACCAAGACTCCAACCCCAAAATAGGCTTTCGCAGGAGGGCGGAGTGTTGCTGAAATCTTGCGTCAGGGGTGCACACGCGCCCTCGCGTGCGGGATGGGACCCCTCGCCGCAGCCATGCAGGTCCAGTCACTTCGGGACGACTTCGCTCTTACGTGTGTGGCGGTTCACTCGCAACAACAGCGGGATCACCGAGGGATTCCACCGCAAAATGCAGCCGTCCGGCGATGTGCGTATGGCTTCAGCAATTTCGAAAACCACCACCGACGCGTCATCGCCCAATGCGGACGAAAACCACAAATCAACCACTCACCTAAAACCTCAAAAAACGCATTATCCTCAATCTTTGGCGTAGCCCCTGATGAGTGGCACCGCTCTCGAAGCCCCTTCGAAGAATCAGGCACACCTTGGGAACAGCGGAAAATTTCTAACAAAAAATCCCGAGGCTTTTCAGCTTCGGGACTCCTTGAAGACCAACGTGGTGCGCGCGACAGGACTCGAACCTGAACAGGGTTGCCCCCACTAGAACCTGAATCTAGCGCGTCTACCAATTCCGCCACGCGCGCACATCTCGATTGGGTCGGCAGAAAACCCATCATGCGGCATCCCAGAATGCAACTCTGTTTTCCGAAAGTTTCGCGAATCCCCTGCCCTCACTCGCCAAATCCCGCCTCGTAGCGGTTTTCGGCGTTGCCAAAACCACCCAAGTTCAAGCACCTTGTGGCATGCAGAAGGCAACACCTTTAATTCTCGTCCTCATTCTCGGCTTCTCCGCAGTCATTCTTTCGGTGCGCTCGCCCAAGTCGGCGCTCAAAACCTCACCACCATCCGCCGAGGAGTCCCAGAAGGGGCCCTCCCCTGAACGGCCCACAGCCGCCCAAGCAGCGGCACCTGCTCCCATCACTCCGCAGCCATGGCCCCATGAGACATCAGACATCCCCGCCGACCCAAGCGCTACCTTCGGAGCTTTGGAAAACGGCCTGCGCTACATCGTCTATCCAAACGCAGAGCCGCCCAAACGGGTTTCGCTGCGTCTTCACATCGCCTCGGGTTCATTGATGGAGGCAGACAACCAACGCGGTCTCGCTCATTTCCTTGAACACATGGTCTTCAACGGCTCGAAGGACTACGCCTCCGAAGACTTGGTTCCGAAAATGCAACGACTTGGGATCGCGTTTGGCGCTCATGTGAATGCCTACACTTCGTTTGACGAGACCGTTTACATGCTCGATCTGCCCGACCTCTCCGAGGAAACATTGAAACTTGGCTTCACGGTGATGCGGGATTTCGCCGATGGAGCCCTGCTCTCGACCGAGGAAATCGATAAAGAACGCGGCGTGATCCTATCAGAAAAAATCAGCCGTGACTCGGTGAGCAATCGCCTCATGGAACAACAATTTGCGACGCTTCTACCGGATTCACTCATCAGCAAACGGTTCCCAATCGGGCTGGAAAAGGTGATCCAATCCGCGCCTCGCGAACGATTCACCGACCTCTACAATCACTACTACACCCCTAGTAGAATGACCTTCGTGGTCGTGGGAGACATCGAACCGAAAGACGTCCAAAGCCGAATCCAGAGCGCCTTTGCCTCCATGGTCAACCCGCCCGCACCCGGTAAAAATCCGGATCTCGGCCCCATCAAGCCATTGGAGGGAATCGAAACCGCCATCTTTGCCGACAAAGAAGTCAGTTCGACCGATGTCTCTCTGGTGGTGGTGAAGCCTTACACTCAAAAACCCGACACCGCCGCGAATCGGGCAGACGACCTTACTCTCCAGATCGCACACTCGATCATGAGTCGGCGCTTTGAGCGCTTGTCAAAAATCGCAGGCTCCGCAGTGGCCTCTGGCACCGCTTCGAACAGCGTTGTTTTCAATCATTGTGAAATTGGATCGATCGACATCACGGCGACGGACGACCGCTGGCAGGAAGTGGTGCCCATTCTCGAGCAGCAGTTCCGCGCCGCAGTGACCTATGGCTTTAGCGAAGCAGAACTTGCCGAAGCCAAGGCCAACCTCCTCAACGCCTACGAACAAGAGGTCAAACAAAAGGCCAGCCGGAAATCAGAAAACATCGCCACTGCCTTGGCGAAGTCGATCAACGACCAAGCGGTCTTCTCCGACCCAGCAACCGATCTTGCCCTCGCACAAAAAGCACTGGATGGGATCGACCCCGAGGCTTGCCACCAAGCATTCTTGAAATTGTGGGATGCATCCGGTCACCACTTGATTCTAACCACCAAAGAGCCATCCGGAAATGCCAAGCAAGACCTCGCGGCGCTCTTTGAAGACTCGCGCGACAAACCGGTGGAGGCCCCTGCTCAGCGCGCCACCCAACCATTCGGCTACACCGCTTTCGGTGTGGCCGGCACCATCGCAAGCACGAAAGAGGTCAAGGACCTTGGAATCACGCAGCTCGTGCTTTCGAACCAAGTCCGCATCAACCTCAAACAAACCGACTTCGAAAAAGGCGTGATTCGCCTCGTCGCCCGCATCGGCTCAGGAAAGCTCACCCAACCGAAGGGGATGCCCATGCTCGATACCTTTGCCACCTCGATTTTCGAGGGCGGCGGGCTTGGCAAACACAGCAATGATGAACTCCAACAAATTCTAGCAGGAAAAAATGTCGGTTCCACTCTGGTCATTGGCGATGACGCCTTCACGCTCGCCGGCAAGACGACCCCAGCAGATTTTACCCTCCAGGCCCAACTGATGTGCGCCAATCTAATCGATCCGGGATATCGCGAGGAAGCGCTGTGGCAGTTCCAAAAGGCGGTGCCGATGATCTACCAACAACTCAAATACACTCCCGCAGGCCCCCACCAGGAAATGGAAGCATGGCTCAACGGTGGCGACTCGCGCTTCACAATCGCACCGATAAAAACCCTAAATTCATATACCATCAATGATGTCAAAAACTGGCTCACTCCCGAGCTCACCAAAGGATATCTCGAACTGAGCATCGTTGGCGATTTCGATTCGGAAAAAATCCTTACTGACTTGTTAGCCACCTTCGGAGCATTCGCCACCCGAGCACAAAACAACCCAGAGCGCCACGACGCCCGCAAGATCCAACTCCCGGACGCACCCGCAGAAAAAACCTTCACCTACGAATCCAAAGTACCACAAGGCATCGCCACCACCATTTGGAAGACGGCAGGCATTCGTGGCAATCAAAAGGAATTCCGCCGCCTCAATCTTCTTGGGGAAATTTATGGTGATCGCCTTCGCGAAGAAATCCGTGAAAAGCTAGGCGCATCCTACAGTCCAAACGCGGGTGCCTCTGGGTCAGACGCCTACGATAACGTCGGCTACATCATCGGCCAGAGTGTCGGTAAGCCCGAGGACCTCGAAAAACTCCTAACCACCATGCGAAAGCTCGCCGACAACCTCGCCCATCAGGGCGCCACTGCCGACGAGCTCGACCGGGCCCTCAAACCCACCCTCAGCCAACTCACGAAATCGCTCCGTGACAATTCCTACTGGATCACCACCGTCATGAGCCAAGCCCAAGAAGATCCTGCACGACTCGACCTCGCACGCACACGCGATGCCGATTACCACTCGATCACGCTGGATGAAATCAACAAGCTGGCCGCAAAATATCTTTCTGCTAGAAATGCTTTGCTCATCTCGATCAAGCCAAGCAACCCCTAACGCTAACATATCCACATGGAATCCCTGACGCTACGGCCTTTGAAAGCTGCGGACCTTGAGGACGCCAGTAAATTGCTCACCTTCCTGAATCCGGAAACACCGCTTCAGACGATTGTAGAGCGCCTTCACACGATTCTAACCAACCATACTCATTACCGGATCATCGGAGCGTTCATTGGAGAAACCCTCGTGGGCGTGGCCAGCGCATGGGTTGCCACCAAGATCTGGTGCGGGCTCTATCTTGAAATTGACAATCTCGTGGTCGCGCCCACCCACCGGTCGATGGGCGTTGGCCGCCTCTTGATTCAGTGGCTCGAAGCCCTCGCCGCTGAGGAAGGATGCAACATGGTGGTGCTGGACAGCTACACCGAAAATCGCGCGTCCCACCGCCTCTATCATCGCCTCGGGTTTGAAATCTGGGGATTCCATTTCGTGAAAGCCATCGGCGATTGGAAAGGTGCCCCTTGAAGAAGTTGACCACGCGCCAAACCACGATTTGTACTTTTCCAAGTTGCGAAAATCCGTTGAACCCGTAACGTATGCGCTTCACAGCCGATAAGTCTTTCGCCAAAACCCAAACTGAATCTCACCCACCTAAGACCATGAAGTTAGAGACCCAATGCCTCCACGCCGGCTACTCCTCGGATCCCGCCACCCACGCCTGTGCCGTCCCAGTTTACCGGACTGCGTCGTTCGTATTCGACAGCACGGAACACGCCGCGAACCTCTTTGCCCTGCGCGAGCTTGGCAACATTTACACTCGGTTGATGAACCCGACTCACGACGTGCTCGAACAACGGGTGGCCGCATTAGAAGGTGGCGCCGCAGGACTTGCCGTTGCTTCTGGCACCTCCGCGGTTTTTTACTCGATCATTAACCTCGCCAAAGCAGGCGACAACATCGTCTCCGCCCGCAACCTGTACGGCGGCACCTACACCCAGTTCAAAGACATCCTGCCCGCGCTTGGAATCGAGGTGCGCTTTGTCGATTCAAACAACCCCGAAAATTTTGCGGCAGCAGCCGACTCAAAGACCCGCGCGTTCTTCTGCGAGTCGGTCTCGAATCCCGCGTTAGAAATCTCTGACATCGAGGCCATCGCCGATGCCGCTCATGCCATTGGCCTGCCACTCATCGTGGACTCGACGTTTTCCACTCCCTATCTCACGCAGCCCATCGCCTTCGGCGCGGACATCGTCGTCCACTCGCTCACCAAGTGGCTTGGCGGTCATGGTGCGGCCATCGGTGGCATCGTGATCGACTCAGGAAAATTCAATTGGGCCGCCGGCAAGCACCCGCTCTTCGACCAGCCCGATCCGTCATACCATGGTCTGCGCTGGGGTCATGACCTCCCTGCCCCACTCGCCCCGCTTGCTTACATTCTCCGCATGCGCACCGGACCGCTCCGCAACCTCGGTGCTTGCCTCTCGCCCGACAACGCATGGATCGCTCTGCAAGGGATCGAAACTCTACCGCTGCGCATGGAACGCCACTGCGAAAATGCACTGGCCGCAGCCAAACACCTCCAGCAACACCCCGCCGTCGAGTGGGTGCGATTCCCCGGCCTCCCCAGCGACTCACAAGCCCATCTCAACGCGAAATACCTCCACGGCAAGGGCGGCTCGATGGTGGTCTTCGGCATCAAAGGCGGTGCCGCGGCCGGCACGAAATTCATTAACTCCCTCAAGCTATTCAAACACCTCGCCAACGTCGGCGATGCCAAATCACTCGCGATCCACCCGGCATCCACCACGCACTCGCAACTCAACGAGGCCCAACAACTCGCCGCTGGAATCCCACCGGAGTTGATCCGACTCTCGATTGGCATTGAGCACATCGACGACATTCTCGCCGACCTCGATCAAGCGTTGGCTAGCTCGTAAATCAGGCAAAACGTTTGTCACGCCCCCTGCATCTCGGAGGGATCTTGCAGCCTCGACAAACCCCTCGGTCCCCGCTACCAATGGGACGGTTTTTTCATAACCCCACCCATGGATACTGGATTCAAAGACTATTACGCCACGCTCGGCGTCTCGCGCGATGCAAGCGCTGCCGAGATCAAGAAGGCATTCCGCAAGCTTGCGCGTAAATATCACCCAGATGTCGCCAAGGACAAGAAATCGGCGGAAGCGAAATTCAAGGAGATCAACGAGGCCAACGAGGTCCTTAGTGATCCGGAAAAAAGGCAGAAATACGACGACCTCGGAGAAGACTGGCAAAGCCATGGAATGCCACCCCACGGGCGAGGACGCAACGCAAACGGCGCATCAGGCCAATCCTTCAATTTCGGCGGCACCGGCTTCAGCGATTTCTTTGAACAATTTTTCAGCGGCGGCGAAGGTCGCGGATTTTCAAACACCGATCCTTGGGGCGCCAATCCCCCCCCAACCAACACGCGCGGCAACGACATCGAGGGCGATATTCTCGTCACGCTCGAGGAGGTGATGCATGGAGACACCCGCCCGATTTCTCTCCAGATCACCAACCCCAAAACGGGAAAGGCCGAGAAACATTCATTTCACGTCCGCATCCCGGTCGGGGTGATCCACGGCAAGCGCATCCGCGTCTCGGGCCAAGGCGAACCCGGCACCGGCAACGCAGGCCCTGGCGATCTCTACCTCCGAGTCCGCCACGCCGCCCACCCGTTTTTCCACACCGAGGGATCCGACCTTTTTTATGACCTCAACCTCGCCCCATGGGAAGCCGTACTTGGCGCCGAAGTGACCGTGCCAACCCTCGATGGACCGATCAAATTGCGAGTCCCCGCCGGAAGCGAATCCGACCAACAACTCCGCGTGCGCAACCGCGGCCTGCCCAAGGGAAAAGGCACAGACCGCGGTGATTTCTTCGCCACCATCACCATCCACCTACCGAAGGAATCCACCGACGAGGAACTGGCACTATGGGAGCAACTCCGAGAAATCTCCAGCTTCAGCCCCCGGCCGACCTCGCCTTAGCCAAGCCTCCCCACCGGACCTGCAACTTCATGAAACATCCACCATCGCCTGATTTTAGTTTGACGAAAATCCGCTGAATCATTACCTCACCGCTGTTATTTATCTGACACCTTCCACTTCCCCCCGTCTGAGCCTTCAAACCGGTTCGGCCCTCATGTTATGCATCCTCCCGCAATCTACTTCCACCGATCAAAATTCGTCCAACCGAGCCGAATTCATCTACTCCTCGGCGTCCTCGCGTTCACCGCGATCCTCCATGCGGAGGAGCTCGCCCCAACACATCCT
>JAPJNB010000273.1 GCA_026461385.1 Akkermansiaceae bacterium | reverse complement strand
TCTCAAGGTCGCGGTGAGCGGCGAGGAGGATCGTGCCGCCTGGGGTTTCATAGATGCCGCGTGATTTCATGCCGACGAAGCGGTTTTCGACAATATCGACGCGGCCGATTCCGTTGCGGCCGCCGAGGAGGTTGAGAACGCGCATCACGCCATAGGGTGTTAGAAGCGAGTAGCCATCTTGTTGGCCGGTGGCTTTCACATCGCCGAGTTCAGTGAGGATGGCCTCGATGTTCTGGTGCTGGATGCCGATGGCATTGCCTTTTTCAAAAAGGATTTGGACGTATTCCGCTTGGTCCGGGGCATCTTCCGGTGAGACCGACAAGACATACATGTCGCGGTCTTCAGGGGTGGTGGCGTCGTACCAAGGGTCTTCCATGGCACCGGCTTCGAAGGAAATGTGGAGCAAGTTGCGATCCATCGAGTAGGGCTTCTTCATCGAGGCCTTGATCGGGATGTTGTTTGCTTCTGCGTAAGCGATCATTTCGGCACGGCCGGGGAACTCCTTGCGGAACTCGGCGTCGCGCCATGGGGCGATGCATTTCACATTGGGAGCGAGAGCGGCGGCGGAGAGTTCGAAGCGGACTTGGTCGTTGCCTTTTCCGGTGGCACCGTGGGCGATTGCGTCTGCGCCTTCTGCGAGGGCGATGTCGATCATGTCCTTGGTGATGCATGGGCGAGCGATGGATGTGCCAAGGAGGTAGCGGCCTTCATAGATCGCGCCTGCTTGGATCATGGGGAAAATGTAGTTGGCGGCGAAGTCCTCCTTGAGGTCGCCGATGTAGCATTTTGAAGCGCCCGTCGAGAGTGCCTTGGCTTCGAGGCCGTCGAGTTCGTCGCCTTGACCGACGTCGGCGCAGTAGGCGATAATTTCCGCGTTGTATTTGGCCTTGAGCCAGAGGAGGAGGACCGAGGTGTCAAGTCCACCAGAGTAAGCGACGACAATTTTCATGTGGCCGCGAGGCAATCATGAAGTGGCGTTGAGGTAAAAGCCGAAATGCGTGAATTCGTGAATTTTACCTCAAACGTCGGTGGCGGGCTCGGTGGTGCTTACACGCTCAACAACGCGATCCGCAGAGTCAGTGCCCCATGGTGGATCAGGGGCCAAGAGGACTTCAATCACGTCGTGGACGTGTTGGAGACCCTTGGTGAAGGCGACGTCACCACTGACGGACGATCAGTCGCTGCCCGCTTGCATCATTTGATTTCGTCGTCTTCATCCACGTTGTGGGTGAGGATAAATTGGAGATCGTCGAGGCCGAGGTTGGATGCGAAGCCTTCATCGCCGAGGACGTTGGTGACCAACTGAGTCTTTTGGTGTTGGAGGATGCGGATTTTTTCCTCCACCGTATCACGAGTGAGGAGGCGATAGGCGATGACCTTGTTCTTCTGGCCGATCCGGTGGGTTCGGTCGATGGCTTGGTTTTCGACGGCCGGGTTCCACCATGGATCGTAGAGGATCACGTAGGATGCCGAGGTTAGATTGAGTCCGGCGCCGCCTGCTTTGAGTGAGAGCATGAACACCGATGGGTCCTTCGTCGTTTGGAAGCGCTCGATCTCACCTTTTCGGTCTTTGGTTTGGCCGGTGAGGTAATTGTATGGGCGGTTTTCCAGTTCGAGGCGTGCCTTGATCAGGTCGAGCATCGAGACGAATTGTGAGAACACCAGAACCTTGTGACCTTCTTCGTAGAGTTGGTCTAATAGGTAGAACAATGACTCCATTTTCGCCGACTCCTCTTTCAAGTATTTCGGGTCGATGAGGCCGGGGTGGCAGCAGATTTGGCGAAGGCGCATGAGGCCTTGGAGAATCGCGAACGAGTTCTTTTTGACCGCCTCGTCCGAGTCGAGTCCGAGCAATGCCTTCTGGATTCGCTTGAGTTCGGCCTTGTAGAGTTCGGTTTGCACCCCTTCCATTTTTGCATAGACCTCTTCTTCCGTCCGGGGTGGGAGGTCCTGAGCCACTTGGAGTTTCGTCCGGCGGATGAGGAACGGGCGGAGGCGGGAAGCCAAGCGGGTCTGGCTGAGTGGGTCCTTGCGCTTGTCGAAGCGTTTCTTGAAATACGCGCGGCTACCGAGGACGCCGGGCATCGCGAAGGCCATGAGGGACCACATGTCGAGCAGGCGGTTTTCGATGGGAGTTCCCGTGAGAACGAGGCGGTTTTGTGAATCGAGTTCGCGAGCGCACTTGGCCGCCTTCGAGTCTGGGTTCTTGATTTGTTGGCCTTCGTCGAGAATCGTGGTGAGCCACTTCACGCCGTTGAGTTCCTCGCCGCAGACGCGAAGCTGTGCGTAGTTGAGGACGAGGATGTCGATGTTGTTTTGGATGTGATCGACATCGATGTCCCCGCGGTTTTTGAGGATCTTGACCTTCAGGTTAGGTGCGAATTTACCGGCCTCGCTGTACCAGACATCGAGCACCGATTTTGGGCAGACGACCAATGCAGGCTTCTTCATCCCGCCGGTCTTTGCATGTTCGTCGAAGAGCCAGAGCAGGTAGGTGAGGGACTGGATGGTTTTTCCAAGGCCCATGTCGTCTGCGAGGATGCCGCCGAAGTTGTTCACCGCGAGGTAAGCGAGGAACTTGAATCCGTCGACCTGATAGGGCCGGAGTGTGGCGTTGAGGGCTGCGGGAACGTCTGGGTTGACTTCCAGTTGAATGTCTCCGGCACGATTTTTGATGCGTTCCCATGCCTTTGGGTCGAATACCTCCGCAGCTTTTGGGTCGGCGAGTTGCAGTGCGTGCATCCGGTGTGTCTCGCCAGAGAGATCGAATGGATCGAGGCCGAGACGGGTGACCGCCTCGCGTTGGTCGGCGTCCAGCTTGATTTCGAGGCGCATCCATGTGCCATCTTCCATGCGGACGTAACCGCCGCGTGCGGCGACCAGTTGGCGGATTTGGGCCTTCGACAAATTTGCGCCTTGCACATCGATCACGATGCGGAGGTCGAACCAGTCGATGTCTTGGCCGACGACTTCGAAGCGGACGGCGGCGGTGACAGGGTCGGCGAGGATCGACTTCAGGCGGAGGTCGATGTCCAGTTCGATGTTCTCGGGCATCGCCTTGATCCATTCCGCGAATTTCTCTGGGAATTGTTTGGTGATGCGGGATTTGAACGAAAGGAGTTTCTCGTCGTAGCTGAGGCCCATTTCATCGAGGATCGCCGGGACGGGGTAGAGGTCCTCGCGGGCGAAGCGGAGCAGTTGCTTGCCTTTGACCGGTTGTTGTTCGGCGAGTTCCCATCCGTCCTTGGTAAGGCGCTCGGTGCGGCGACCCTTCGTCTCGATCGCATTCACGTCGATGACGAGGTGCTCGGTTTCGGCGGCGGTTAGACCGGCGATCAGCTTCATTTCGAAGCGGGGTTTGAGCTCCAGATCGACCACGCGTTTCTTGAGAGACTCGGGGAGAGCTGCACCGATTTTGCGGAGGAACTCCACGCCTTCGAGCGAGTCGATGACCCGCGTTGGGATCTGGTAGCGTGGCATCACCTCGGTTTCCTCGAGCCAGCGTGGCGGGCCGGGAAATACTGTTTCGTCGGACTGATAGAACTCCTTGCGGCCGGGCAGCAAGCGCACCGAGTGCGAGACATTTTCGCCAGCGGCGGTGACGAGTTGCAGAGCAAACGTGCTGGTGTCGTATGGATTGTCCTCGCAGACCCATGAGAGGCGTTCCTCGACGACTTTGAACTCTCGTTCGTCGAGGTTTACGATGTAGCCCCTGAGTGCGGGTTGTCGGAAAACGCGGTTCATGAACCGGCAGGATTCCTCTTGATCGAAGTCGAGGGTGGTGTCGCCGTATTTCCGATAGAATGCCAAGTAATGCTCCCAGAGCGTTTGGCTGGATGCATCCATGAGGAGTGCCGCCTCGTGGTGAAGGCTCACATAGGCCTCGATTTCATTTTTCTCGCGGAGCTGGGTCCAGACATTCGCCTTCTCCTCTTTCACCTCGATGCGCGCTTCGTTGATCGTGGCGACGAGGCGGAACGCCACATTGAGTGGGGCGTCTTGTGGTGGGCGCTCGTTGACTTTTTCGATGCGCTCATACCAGGATGCGACTTCGCGCTCTTGCTCCCAGTCTGCCATTTTTTTCTGAACGTGACCGAGGTCAGTGATTACGCCCATGAACTCCGGGTAGGGGAGTTTTTTCTTGTAGAATGCGTAGGCGATGTAGTTCCAGAACTCGAGGATATCGCCGGGTGGCATTGGCCAGAGTTCGAGCGGTTCGTAGGTCGTGACTTCCCAGCGCGGGGTGATGCGAACCATGTCGTGGTCGTGGAGCTCGCCCTCGATCACGTAGCGGCGATAGCGTTTCTCGATTTTTGTGACGAAGTCAGCTTCTTTGTCGTCGAGTTCGCGGCCGAGTTTTTCCTCGATGATGTCGAGGATCGGGGTGTCGTCGAATTCATTGGGCGACTCTGGTAGGTCCTCGCCGCGATGCATCCGTTCCATCATCGTCGCGTATTGGCAGGCACCGGAGATGACATCATCCTCGGCGGTGCATGAGCCAAACCAGCGATTTCCTTGGAGGCGCAAGCTGGTACGGAAGGTCCCAGTTTCATCTTCTACGCGGCCTTGGATGAAAAGATGATTGCCGAAAATTTGAGTGACGGCCCCATCTTTTTGCAGCATCTCACCCCGTTTTCTGGACTCTTCAGGAAAGCTGTTGAGAAAGTTGAGCGTGGCGCGGTCTGGATTCATTCGGTCGGAAAAGTGCTGAGATTTAGATGATTGCGGAGCTGGATGACTTCTGTGATAAAAGTCACAAATCCGGGAACCGAGTGTAACTCATGAAATAATCCTGACGCAATAAAAACCTTCCATGGACGTTATTTAGCGAGTTCGGCAAGGGATTTGGTGCGCCCTGTGCAACCGTGCCGATGGCGTTTATCGGTGCCTTTCACGTTTTTCCTTTGTCATCGTGTCGGTCGTTCGTCACCATCTCCCCGAACATACAACTCAACCTACCCAAAAATGTCCCGTTCCGTTACCCTTTTCACCGGCCAGTGGGCCGACCTTCCACTCGAAAAACTTGCCCCGCTTGCCTACGAAATGGGCTATGATGGACTTGAGCTTGCATGCTGGGGGGATCACTTCGATGTCGATGCGGCTGCGTCGAGCAAGACCTATGTCAAGGAGCGCTGGGAGTTGCTGGCAGATCATGGTCTCACGTGTTATGCGATTTCCAGTCATCTCGTGGGGCAAGCCGTCTGCGATCTCATTGATGAGCGGCACAAAGCGATTTTGGCACCCGATGTTTGGGGTGATGGTGATCCGGAGGGGGTGCGCAAGCGTGCGGCGAAGAAGATGATCACGACGGGCAAGGCCGCGCGTGCGTTTTTCAATGCCAAGCCTGGGCGCAATGGGAAGGATGAGTTTCCCGCAGTGGTGAATGGTTTCACGGGGTCCTCGATCTGGCACTCGATTTATGCGTTTCCGCCGACGTCGCAGGAGTATTATGAAAAGGGCTTCAAGGACTTCGCCAAGCGCTGGTTGCCGATCCTTGATGCCTACGACAAGCTCGATGTCAATTTTGCGTTAGAGGTTCATCCGACCGAGATTGCCTTCGACATTGCTTCTGCCCAACGCGCGGTGGCCGCGGTGGGAAATCACAAGCGCTTCGGATTCAACTACGACCCGTCGCACCTCGGTTATCAAGGTGTGGATTACGTGAAGTTCATTCGCGATCTCGGTTCGCGGATCTTCCACGTTCACCTGAAGGACGTCTGGTGGAACCACGGTGATGGCACGGTCGGTGTGTTTGGTGGTCACACGAATTTCGGCGACTCTCGTCGGTTCTGGGATTTCCGTTCGCTGGGTCACGGCGACATCGAGTTCGAAGACATCATTGTGGCGCTCAACGACATCGGCTATCGCGGGCCACTTTCGGTCGAATGGGAAGATATCCGGATGGATCGGGTCCACGGCGGAGAAGAGGCAGCTGCATTTGTGCGCAGCATTGATTTTCCGACCAGTCAGATCGCCTTCGACGCGGCCTTTGACAAATCGAACCAGTGATCGGGCGGGCAGGCTTCGCCAACGATGGTGGCGGAGCCAACGCTCACTCGGCTGGAACGTGAGGCTCGAAGGTCATCGCGCGCTCATGCTCGTGGGCTTTTGCTGCCTTTTTCGCTAGCTGATAGAAATGATCTTGTGCTCGGAACGGTTTTTGGCCCCTCGTTCTAACGATTTTTTGTGAGCTGCCATCGGGAAGCAGTTTGGATGCTTGGGTGTTGTCCTGGAAGTAGGCGTCGAGGATTTTCATGAGTCGGCGTTTGAGTGCCGGTTCCTCGATGGGAATCATGAGTTCGACCCGTTTTTCGAGGTTGCGGGTCATCCAGTCTGCCGACGAGATGAACACTTCAGCATTGCCGCCTTGGTGGAAATAGAAGAGCCGTGCGTGTTCGAGAAAGCGGTCGATCACTGAAATCACCTCGATGTTTTTCGAGAACTTTGGGTCACCCGGCTTGAGGCAGCAGATGCCACGGACGTTGAGGCGGATTTCTACGCCGGCCTGTGAGGCCTTGTAAAGTGCGTTGATGATTTCTGGATCTTGCAAGGAATTCGTCTTGCCGATGATGCGGGCGGGGAGCCCTTGCTTCGCGCGCTCAGCTTCGCCTGCGATCAGTTCTAACAGTAACGGTTTCATCGCCGTGGGTGCGGGGACCAATCGCTGGAAACGCTGGAGTTTTGAGCGGCCTGTGACCGCATTGAAGAAAAGGGATGCATCGTTGCCGTATTCTGCCTTGCAGGTGAGATACGAGAGGTCGGTGTAGAGCTTTGACGTGGTTTCGTTGTAATTGCCCGTGCCGAGGTGGACATAGCGGCGAAGGTGTCCCGACTCACGCCGAATGATGAGGCAGATTTTCGCGTGGGTTTTTAGGCCCTTCACGCCGTAAACGATTTGCGCGCCTGCACGCTGAAGTTCATCGGCGCGGTCGAGATTGCGAGCTTCGTCGAAGCGGGCCTTGAGCTCGACGAGAGCGGTGACGTGCTTGCCGTTTTCAGCGGCCTTGATCAAGGCATCGACGATCCTTGATTTGCGAGCGGTCCGATAAAGCACCTGTTTGATGGCGATCACATCGGGGTCTTCTGCGGCTTCCTCGATGAGGCGAAGGATTGGCTCGAACGACTCGTAAGGGTGGAAGAGCAGCACGTCGTTAGATGCGATCGTCTGGAACATCGAAGCGCCGGGCGTGATCGCGGGCGAGTTCTGGGCCGGCCAGTCTGGATCTCGCAAGTGTTCGAAATCTGCTAGAAATGCGAGTTCCATGAACGAGGCCAAGCCGGGTGGTCCGTCGACGCGATACACTTCGTGTGAAGTTGCAGCCGTCACGTGATGGATCACGCGCACGAGGTCACGGGGTGCACCGGATTGAAGTTCAAGACGGACGGTGTCCGCAAACCGACGTGCGGTTAGTACATCTTCCATTTCACCCGCAAGGTCGATTGCGTCCTCTTCTTGCACGGCGATGTCGCCATTGCGGGTGACGCGAAACGCAGTGCTGGCGGTGATCATTTCGCCCGGGAAAAGCTTGCCTGCGTGCATGCTGACCAGTTCTTCGATGAGCATGAAAGCGTGCCCTTCCGTCGGCAGGGTGACATGGATGCGGCGGCCGAGGACGTCGGGGATCGGGATCAGCGCGTGGCGAATGGCTTGGGTTTCAGGGTCTAACAATCGGCAGGCCACGATGATTTGGAGCGCTGGTACCAAAGGTGGTGGGGAGTCTTGATCGATCGCAAGCGGCGTGAGAAGTGGGAAGATTGCATCGTCAAAAGTGGCGGCGACCTGAGCATGCTGGTCGCTGGAAAGCTCGGTTGACCGTAGCGGATGGATACCCGCTTTTTTGAGTGCGGGAACGATGGTGTTGTTGAGCAGGTGGTATTGCTCAGCGGTCATCTTCAGAATCCGCTGGCGCAAGGCGGCGAGGTTGCGGACCGGGCTGAGGCCAGATGCATCTGGCGTTTTCCGACCGCTGCGCCGCAGTAGCATGAGTCCACCGATACGGACTTGGAAAAACTCATCGAGGTTTGAAGCGGTGATTGCGAGGAATTTCACCCGCTCTAACAGAGGTAGGTCATCGCGGAGTGCTTCATTCAACACACGCTGGTTGAACTCCAGCCAGGAGAGTTCTCGATTGAGGTAAGGGGCAGGCATGGATGGTGGGTTCGCGTGTGGGGCAGGTGATCAATTGTTTTCGGCGATCATCACTGAGAGACCGAAGACTTGTTCAAAGAGATCCGCTTTAGCGGCCATGGCGAGGCGTTCCACGGCAGCGTCAGCAAGGCCTGGAAGGCGGATGTGAAGTTTGCCGGGTTCGCGGCGGATCTCGATGTTTGACACGCGTTGGGCATGGGTGCGTTCGAGCGCGTCTGCGACTCGGAGAATGGCAGCAAGTTTCGATACTCGGATGCGGTCATCGGTCGTGAGTGCCGCATAGCTCGGGTGATCAAGGCGCGGGCCTGAGTGGCGGTGATAGCGTGCAACCAGAGCGACGATGGTGACATCGAGGCGGTCGAGCCCGAAGACTTCCGAGTTGAGAATGATGTATTCCGAATGCTTGTGGTGAGCACGGGGGCTAACATAGGTGCCGACCTCATGAAGGATCGCTGCGACTTGGAGCAGCAAGGCGTCATGTGGGGGGAGTTGGTGGAGATCGGTGAGTGCGTCAAAAAACTTCGTGCAAAGGTTGCCGACATGTTCTCCATGCCCTGGGTCGGATTGGTAGCGTTCTGCTAGAATTCTTGATGAGCGAAGGACTTCCTCGGCGAATGCGCCAGTGAGTTCTTGGGAAACTAACAGGTCATGGAGCAATCCTTGTTCATACCCGCTGGTGGGGATGTGAACCTCGCGGATTTTTAGCGTTTCTGCGACGGCAAGGTTGATTTCCAGCGCGGGGATTAGCGCGTCGGCGGTTTGATAGTCGAGTTGGAATTGTTTGACCAACTCCGTATCGCTCAGGTTTACCGCATCGATGGTGAATTGGCGGAGGCTCTTGATCGAGCACACTTGGCTTGATTGCGTGAGAGCGGCGGCGATCGACTGAAGTTCGTAACCGATCACTACCAAACCGTCGATTTTCACATCGGAGTAATCGAAACGGAGTTGAGCGAGGTTTCCGTAAGCGTGTTCGCGGATGACCCGCAGCATGGCGGATCCTTCCGCGTGGGAGCCGTCGACCGCTTCGCGTGTGCGGTGAGTGCCCATGCGGTAGCTGGTGTAGCGGGTGATGAGTCCGTTTTTAAACAACAGCGCGCGGGTGTTGCCGGGACCGACGTGAAGGACGAGGGTGGTGTCCTTGCGCATCGCGGGGAGGTTCAGCAAGCGGCGACGCGTTTTCAGATAGATGAGGCGCGTCATTTCTCCATCATCAATGGTGCTGATTCGGAGGCCGCAGGCGATGCGGATGCGATTCATGAACGTCTCGTGATTGGTCGCCTCGCTGAGAATATTGGTGGCCACTGCGCGGGTGATCGAATGGGGGTCGAGACCGAGCTCCGAGATGGATTTCTGATAGCCCTTGATGATTTCTACCACGCGTTCGGTGGTGGTTGAGCCGATCATCCCACTGCGAAAAATGTCACGGGCGACGGGGGTTGCCTGTTCCAGGAAATCGATCGGCGTGAATGAGCCGTCACCTTGGCGCTCTGCGACCAGCATGGAGACCGAGCTCGCACCGATGTGCAGTGCGGTGAAAAGGTTCTCACCGCTGGGTATGGATTTCGCGGGTTTGCGGGTTGGCGGCATCGCTGAATGACAACGTGCAATGGCCGCCGATTCAACTCCCAAATGATGACGACCCGCAACTTCACCGAGTCGAGGCTTGTCACATGGCCATTTTCGGGTCATATAGAGCCATGCCTGTTAATGGAGCTTTGGAACGATATTGGGTGAAGCCTGGCGATAAACTTAATCTTGGGGAGATCGATGGGGGCGAAAAAGTGCTGTTCAAGGGGATCAGCAAGGAGGAGTACGAGGTTCAGTTTGATGAGTTGCAGCGGCAGTTGCAGGAGCTGCAGAAGCGGCTTTATGCGCAAAACAAGCACCGGATTCTCGTGGTCATGCAGGCGATGGATACCGGCGGCAAGGATGGATGCATCAAGCACGTCTTTTCGCGGATCGACCCGCAGGGGATTCATGTGCGTTCGTTCAAAAAGCCAAGCGAGGAGGAATTATCCTACGATTTTCTGTGGCGGGTGCATTCCAAGGTCCCGCATTGTGGGCAGATGGTGATTTTCAATCGCAGTCACTATGAGGACATCATTGCGGTGAGGGTGAAGAAGCTTTTCCCTGATGAAGTTTGGAAGCGTCGCCAGCGGCACGTGGTTGAGTTTGAGCGGATGCTTGCGGAGGAGGGTACGACCATCGTGAAGGTTTTCCTGCACATCTCCAAAGATGAACAAAAGCGGCGCTTGGAATCGCGGCTTGAGAATCCCATGAAGCACTGGAAAATCAATCCGGACGACCTCGTGGATCGCGCGCATTGGGATCGGTTCATGACGGCTTACGAGGATGTCATTAGCAAGACATCGACTGAATTTGCCCCATGGTATGTGGTTCCAGCGGATCGCAAATGGTATCGCAATCTTTGTGTTGCTCGAATCATGTTAGATACGCTCAAGAAGCTCGACATGGAGTTTCCTGCGATTGATTGGGACCCCAAATCGATCAAGATCGAGGATTGATTCGGTAGGATTGGATCAACCGCTTCGTTTGAGAAAAAATGGAAGCGTTAGAACAAAAAAGCACCCAAGAGCGATGCCTTGGAGAGAGAATAGGTAGAGTGGCCATGGCCCGAGATGGTCGATCAGGCTCGGGTTTTCAGGTGGGTGCGAAGCGAAGCCAAAGTTGCTGCCTAACAAGTGATTGGCTGTCATTGCGAAAATGAGATAGCTCACCGAGCAACCGTAAACTTCCAAGGGGACCCGCCAGAGGGGGGCTTTCGGCCGCCAGCCTTCGACTAGAGGTAAATAAAGTGCGGCGGTGACCACCGCGAAGTGATGGACGAAGAACATCACGAACGGCCAATGGGGGAAGCCGACGGTGATGGCAGGAGTCAGAAGTGCTTGAAATGTGGCGGCCAGCCCCCAAAAATACGTGAGTGTGCAGAGTAGAGGTTTTCTCGTCAACAAAGCAAAACCTGCGGTGATGGCAGCAATGTCGCAAAGATGAAACGGGAGAACGTGGTCGATCGATTTCTGTCCGCCCATCGACAGCCAAGCTGCCTGACCGAGTGGATAAGCACTCAGGTTGAGAAATGCTAAAATTCCAGTAGCTAGAATTCGGCTAGAATTTCCGCGTCGGCCTGCAGTGATTAGGATGGCGGCTGCCACTGCGCCGATCCCGAGTGCCATGAAATGGGAAGGCGTGAATGGGTGGAATGGGGTTGGCACGAGATTGAGTTGTTAGGCAATGGGATGAGCTGCTAGATTCTCGGTTCTTCTGCGATTTCAGTGATTTCAGCCACCGAGGGTTTGACTTGGTGGAAGACGGTACGAGCGATCGCGTGGACGTCTGCATCGGTGACGGCGATGATTTTGGTCCGCCACTCCTCGGGCGAGGGGATATGGCCGAAGTCCAAGACTCCCTCGCCAGCCCATGCGGCGTGCGAGCCGGTCGACTCGAAGGAGAGCTTGCTTTGGGCGATGGTCAGTCGCTTCACGCGATCCAGTTCACCGGGTTGAGGGCCGTGATCCACGAGATCGTCAATTTCCTGCTGGATGCATGCCAGGGCTTCATCGCGTGATTCTGGATCGAGGCCAGCGCTGATCTCAAATGCGCCAGTTTCATTGAAAAACGTCACGTCGGTGCTGATCTGATAGCATAGTCCACGTTCCTCGCGGAGCTTTAGGAATAGCCGTGAACTGGCGGATTCTCCGAGCATCATGCTGAGCAAACGCAGCGCATGGCGTGACTCCGCGTGGCGTCCCGGTGTGTGCCAGGCTAGCGCGAGTTGAAGTTGGTCGGTCTCACGCTCGTCCATCACTGAATTCGGAATCGCGCAGGTCCGATCAAACGTGACTGGAGGAATGCCGCAGTGGAAATTCGCGGGGAGATGCGGCATGATCATCAACTCGATTTCATCGATCGTGAATGGCCCTGCAGCGGCGATCACGACGTCGTTGCGAAAATAGTGGCGATCGCGAAAATCCACTAGAGTCTTGCGGTCGATCTGCGCGATGGATTCTAATGATCCAGAAATTGAATTTCCGAGTGGGTGGTTGCGCCACAGCGCGCTTGAAATGAGATCGCCGATGTGGTCGGCGGGCGATTCGCGATACATCGTGATCTCTTCACCGATCACTTCGCGCTCGAGGGTGATTTCTTGATTCGGGAATGTCGCGTGCCAGACCATGTCCGAAAGTATATCTGCTAGAACCGGCATGAGTTCAGCTTCCCCTCGGCCTTCGTAGACCGTTTGATCTTCGGACGTGCAAGCATTCAGTTGGCCGCCACGATTTTCGATTTCGATGCTCAGTTCACGGGCGTTGCGGCGATCGGTTCCTTTAAAGACCATGTGCTCGACGAAATGAGCGAGGCCAGCAGGGAGAGCGGATTCGTCACGGCTTCCCGCAGGAATGTAAATCGACAATGCCGCGCACTCGGAGTCCGCTAACGTCGCCACCGCGAGGCGAGGTCCGTCAGGGATTTGGCGCCACTCGTAAGTTGCTTTGCTCATTGTAACAGGGCTTCTGCTAGAACTAGATCTGCAGGGGTAGTGATTTTGAGATTTGGATGATGGGACTCGATCAGTTTAACGGAAATTCCGATGGCTTCGAGGGCAGAGACTTCATCGGTGATCGCCAAGTTCCAATCCGCAACGGCCTCGTATGCCTTGCGCAAGAGCTCAACTTCAAAAACCTGAGGTGTTTCCATGAACCAGAGTTGTTCTCTCGAAACAGCTTCGATGCTGCAATCTTCCGCATCGGCACGTTTCAGTGTCTCGGTCACCCTGCGTGCGAGTGCTGCGGCATGGTATTTTTCTGCGGCGGCCACACAGCGATTGATGTCAGCGGGGGCCACGAGTGGGCGGGCTCCATCATGCACGGCCACCAGTTGGGACATCTCAGAGACCGCCGCCAACCCTGCAGCCACTGAGTCCTGACGATTTGCACCGCCATCGACGCGCTTCACCGGTTTGGAAGTCGCACCAATTCCTAACAATTCCCAGCGTTCGACTGGGCAAGCGATCACCACTTCGGTGATGGAATCGGCAGCGAGAAACGCGTCGAGGGCACGTCTTAAAATCGGGATGCCGGCCAAAGGTGATGTCAGCTTGTCCAATCCCATTCGCCGACTGGATCCAGATGCCACGAGGATCGCAGTGCAAGGTTTGGAAGTGGGTGTACTCGGCATGCGTGGAACGTTAGCAGGTCAGTGGCCCGCTCGCAAAGTGCCAAATTTGGCGGGTTCGGGCTCAGTTGCCAATCACGGCTGTACCTGCGAGTTTTTTGGAAACGTCATGGGGACAATTACCGTGCAAGTGGGGGTGCAGCCGTTGGCGATCGGCCCGTTAAAAAACGTGATGGCAAGAGTTGGTCCCGAAAAGTGGTGAATTGAAGCAATCTGCCATCGCGGGAGAGATTTTGAACTTGGTCTGAGTGAACACTTTGGTCGAAGTCAATCATGTGGTTTTTCCCACCAAGGGTCCAATCGCCCTTCCGCTATTCGTTATGCTTGAAGTGAAAACCTCTTGGGGCTGATTGTTTCAATGATCAAGAAATTCCTTGGTCCCACTTTGAGTTCGACAGAATCCAAGGTCTAGGCTGCTGGGCGTAAAAATGTTTGCGGTTTTCCTCCAAAGCATAGAATCTAGTTCAATCAACCCGCAATGGCTCAATTCACTTCAGCGAACCTAATGAAACGACTTTTCACCATCAGTGTTACGATTGCACTCTGCGCTCATCGTGCATTCGCCCAAGATTCTAAAATTGAGATTCGTGCAACCAATCCCATTCCGATCACACGATACAACGAGACTCTGGAAATTCCCGCGAAGGATCTCACTCGATTGGGTGCGAAGAGCCTGAATCTGATTCATGTGAAGGATTCCAATGGCAAGGAGTTGGTTTGCCAAGCGATCGATACCGATGGCGATGAGTTGCGCACTTTTGATTCAGTGCTTTTTCAATCCGATTTCGCAGCAGGCGAGACGAAAATATTCACGGCGTCGGTGGGAGCAAAGCAAGTCTATCCAAAGGAAGAATATAGGGCGTTCGGTCGTTTTGTGCGTGAGCGTTTCGATGATTTCGCATGGGAGAATGACCGCATTGCACACCGCACTTATGGGCAGGCATTGGAGTCATGGAAGGGTGAGCCGCTTGCAAGTAGCACCATTGATATTTGGTCAAAACGCACTCCAAGGATGGTGATCAATGACTGGTATCTAACAGATGATTATCATGTGGATCACGGTGAAGGGGCCGACTATTACTCTGCGGGAGTGAGTCGGGGCTGTGGTGGTAGCGGGATCTGGGCTGCGGATCGACTCTGGGTTTCAAAAAATTTCACTCATTCTAACGTGCTGGCAAATGGCCCGATTCGTGTCCTTTTTGAACTCACCTATGCTCCAATTTCAGTCAAGGGAGTGGATGTGAGTGAAACTAAGCGTATTTCGTTGGATGCCGGTCAGCAGCTTGATCGCTTCGAGAGTCACTATCAGATGGCTGACGGGAGGCCGACTGTAGGAATTGGGATGAAGAAGGTTCTTGGTGAGAAGTTAGAGGTTAATCCTGAGGAAGGTTGGATGGCGAAGTGGGAGGTCATGGAAAAGGGTGCTGGAAATCAAGGGTTGGCCTTGATCACTGGTCCCAAGCTATTTTCAAAACAGGTTGAAGATTCACTCAATCACCTTGTCCTGATGCGAGCCAATCCAAGCAATGTGGCCATCTACTGGGCGGGATTCTGCTGGGATAAGGCAGGGCGATTTACGACGCAGGAAGCATGGCTTCATTACGTAAGCGACTTTGCAAAATGCGTTTCGGCTCCGATCGTCATTAGGGTTGCATCGAATTGATAGTCGTATCGCCTTGGAAGAATGACCCGTCGCGTTCGAGCCAGAGATTTGTTCGGCTGTCCATCGCTTTTAAGACCGCCCGCAATCCAGGATGTGATCGCTTGGAAGTTGGCGAAATTTCGGTGTCCCCGTGCGCGGCGGCGCGCGAGTTGCAGTAGTCCGTTGACCGCTTCGATCGCTGCCGATGTCGTGTAGTTTTTGAAGTAACCGAGTATCCCTTCCATGTGTGTCTTGAGTGAGCGACTGCACCAACGGGTGACTGCCGTGAGTTGCTCATCCGCCTCTCGCTTTCCAGCGTAGTTCCAAGTGTCCGCGAGGTAGTCCAGTATCGCGAGTGCCTAGCCGATTTTCGCATGTTCCCTGCAAATACTTTGCCTCGAAGCTTGGCCTAACAGGGATATTGGAGGGCACATCAGGTCTTTCACGACATGCGATTCATGGAGGTCGTGGCAAGCCATGGACGACGTCAGAATTGAAGTGATCGGCTGAGTGCCACTCATCGTTGTGCGATGCGCGCTTGCTGAAAATGTTAGGCGGATGTTTTGGTTGGCTCTGTTGGGAAGGTGATGCGGTTTTTGAGCGTGAGCAGAGGGCCTTCAAAGAACCTCCAACTGAGCCAAGCGAGGGTAATGGATGCCATGCTGGCGGTAGCGGTATAACAGAGAGTTGCGGTCCAACCGGTGCCGAGTGATGGCACGATCCAGCGCTGCCAGAGGAAATGAACCCAAACCGGTTTTAGCGCGTGGTGATAGACGTAAATTCCATAGCTGTATTTGCCGAACCATCGCAAGAAGCTAGAATTGATGAGCTGTTGGAGATGGCCATTTCCTGATTGGCTGACGGCAAGTCCGACGCATGCGCCACCGAGGAGGAGTGCGACGCTTGGTTCTGCAAAGACGAGCGATGGCAACACCGTGCGTTCTAACAGGAGAATGCAGCCAGTGACGATTGCGATTTTTCGGAGGTGGGGTTGTAAGAGGGACCATCCTGCAGGATCTCGCCATAGCAGCGCCAGCCAAGCCCCCGCAGCGAGTTCGCCACAGCGGTTAGGAGTTGCGACATAGGTAGCAAGAGGGCCGATGGTGAAAATCATTACGAGCGCCACCAACGGACTCAGTAAGACCAGCGCGCTGCAAATTTGTTTCAAGCGTTGGGTTGAGACGAGAAAAACGAGTAGCGGCCAGATCAGATAGAATTGTTCTTCAACGGCGAGGGACCAGAAATGTCCGAGGCTCACCCAAGTGGGCGACAGCAGCCAATTCCCATGATTTGCGGCGATGCCGATGTTAGATGCGTAAAGCCAGTGCCAAAGCATCGAGTGGTGACCTACGAGCCGGTCTTGATCGTGTGGGGTGATCCAGAGGACCGAAAGCCAACTGGCGGCGAGCAGGCCGTAGTAGAGTGGAAAAATTCTCAAGGCGCGGCGTAGATAGAAAACGCGGAAGTAGCCTTGGCGCATCTTCGAGTCCACGAGAATGCCCGTGATGAGGAAGCCGCTGAGTGTAAAAAACAAGTCGACGCCAAGGAAGCCGCTGCCTAACAAACGACTCAATGGATGCGGGTGGTTCAGGTGTCCTCCGATCGTGATGAAATGGCCGAGCATGACCATCAAGATTGCCAATCCGCGAATGCCATCAAGGCCCGGTAAGTGGCGGCGGACGCATGCAGGGGGCGGTGTTTGGGATTCGCTTGCCGTCATCGGTGAGGGGAGGCATTCGGCCGGTTGATATTTTCTAGTGCCTTGGGATTTGCGTGGCAGCCAAGGCCTTCGAGCAGTGCTGGGAGGATGACTTCTCGGCTGGCGAGGTTGTTCGGGTGAAGGCCGTCGGGTGCGTAATTCTGCCAGCGCTCGGGCTGTTCATCCATTAGTGATTTCCATAGTGGATAGAAGTCGATGAGTCGGCATTTCAAATCTCGTGCCACCGTTTGATAGGCTTTTCGATAACTCGTAAAGTTGCGGCGCTTTTCCAGCTCCGCAGCCGTAGGAGGGTTCATGACCATAAGGATGATCTCGCAATTTGGTTCGGCGAGGCGCACTTGTTGGATCATTGACTTCAAGTGATGGGTCGATTCCGTGACGCTTAGCATGGAAGCCTCAAGCGCATCATTGATCGTGAACTCGATGAAGACCGCGTTGGGTTGCTCGCGGATGACGCGCTCGTTGAGATGGGCGAGGCCCCACCGCGAGTCCTTGCCGCCTAAAGCCGCGTTGACCATTCTGACCTTGGTCCCGTAGTGATGACGAAGAATCTTTTGCAGCCCAGACGGCCAAGCGGCATTGGCGGTGAGGCTTGTGCCATAAACGACGATGATTTGAGGGTGGCCATGTTCTAACTGGTCTAAGAATTTAGCAGGGGGGGAAGCTGCCGATACCAGTGTGTTGAGGTACGAGAAAATGAGCACGCCACTACCGAGACGACGGATAAGCATGGAAAAAGTGCGTGGCATTGGTTAGTCTAATGGCGTTTGAGCGGCTTTGTCGCTGGTGCCGATGTGGTTGCCGCCGCCTTTTTCGGCGATGACACCTGTTGATGAAATCGCGTCAATTTGAGGAATGAGCCTATTGATTGAATCCTTTGTGATTCATGAATTCCCAGATGCGCTCCATCCAGGTGTAGCTGCCCGTGCCCGGGGCGGCCTTCTGCTGGAAGCAATGATTGCGGCTGGCAAGCGTGTGGAGATCGGACTGGATTCCCATCCGGCGGAGCTGCTCCCAGCATTTCACCGAATTCATCGCCGCCCAACCGTCTGCATCGCCGTGGATGAACAGCATCGGACATGTCGCGAGGTCAAACGAGAACTCCGGGACGAGCCGTGCGTCATCTTCGTTGCCGCCCATTGCATTCGGGGCTTCCGCGCCGTCCGTGAGCGCGTACGCCGGATAGATCGCCACCGCCCACTGCACGTTGCATGGAAGCTTATCGAGGTCGTCGATCAGTCCATAGGAACGGCGCTGCGAGCTGGTCGCGCCCATGAGTGTCAGGTGTCCGCCGGCCGACGAACCCATGATGCCGATTCGATCTGGATCGAGCCCCTTCGCTGCCGCCTCGCTGCGGACGATCCGGATGGTGCGCTGCAAATCCTGCCACGCGGTCGTGTGCTTGGCCAGCCCGCCCAGCGGACGCGGCGTGCGGTATTTCATCGTCACGACCGTCATGCCCTTTTCGTTCAGATAACGCCGCGCAGGCGCGACCTCGAATTCGTCCGGGCTGTTGCCCATGTACGCGCCGCCCGAATAGATGACCTGGATCGCCTTCGTCTTGAGATTCTTCGGCATGTGCCACTCGAGGTACGGCGAGCACTGGTTCGCCTGCACATCCGGCATCTTGCCCTCCGGCCAGACCGGCTCCTTGCGGGTTTCACCGCGCGCATCGTTGTTTGGATAGCGGGCCATCAGCTCCTCTTCCGCGCCGAGGTTCCCGTCGAAATTCATCTGGCGGACGTACTCGGCCACACGGTCGAGCCAGTGGTCGTAGGCGGTGCCGTTTTCACCTTTGCTCGAGTTGCGCATGAAACCGTGAGGGCGGTCGGCGAAGAGGTGGATCTCGGCCGGGATTTTCATTCTGCGGAGCTGGCGGTAGATCTGCGTGGAGCCGTTGGGCGAATAGGCGTCCGTGCCACCGTGGAAGAGCGCCATCGGACACGTCTTGGCGTCAAATTTGAAGACGTCAGAGAGCTTGGCGTCGATCGCGTCGCCCTCGCGCGTGTTGGGACCGGTGAGTCCGTCCGTGAGCGCGTAGGCGGTGTAGATCGGCACCGCCCAGTTGAGGTGGCAGGGAAGCTTGTCAAGGTCGTCGATCGGCGCGCATGCCGGTGTGAGCGCGCTCGTCGCGAGCAAGACCGTCAGGTGCGAGCCAGCGGAGAACCCGAGCGCGCCGATTTTTTCTGGGTCGAAACCGCGCTTCTTCGCCTCGCTGCGTACGAGACGCACGGCGCGTTGCCCGTCCTCCCACGCGCTCTGGTAGATCGGCAACCCTTGCGGACGCGGCGTGCGGTAAGTGAGGCTCACGCAGACGAACCCGAGTTCGGTGAACTTCTTCGCGGCCCGATCAATCCATATCCAGTCGCAGCAGTTCTGATAAGCACCGCCGGGGATGAGCAACACGCATCCGCCATTTTTCTCAACCGGCGCCTCATACCAGTCGAGATGCGGCATCGTGTTTTCCGCTGCGTTGAATCCCGGCGTTTTCACCTCGTCGGTATTCGCTGCGAGCTGTTGCGTCTGGAAATCCGGAATCTTTCCTTCCGGCCACAGTGCAACCCTCTCTCCGGCGAGTGTCAGAACGACGGTCCAGAACCAACAACCTAGTATCAATATTTTTTTCATCGTATCACTTCCTGTATTTTTTGGTGGGTACCATGGAGTTGCGGCGATTTTTCCCGCCGACGACCGCCGCAGCTTCGTTAGAAAACTAGGGCTTCGGCATGGTGATCATCGGAAAATCATCGGTGCGGAAGGGCGTGACTGGCAGGTCGGCGGCGGAATAGAGATTGCACACGGGGTTATCGGCCCAAGCGTAGCGGACGGCGATGGGTGCCGCCACTTCTGGGCTGCTTATCACCACATCATCGTTTCCAACAACCGCACCGGTAGCCCAATGCCAGACTTTGTCGGCACCACAGACGGCGAAGCCCGTGACTTCATTTACACCGAAGGGCCGCAGTTTGCTGCCGAAACAATCAAGGGTAACGGTGGCCTTGTTGCCATCGATGGTGAGTTTTTTGAACTCAGGACTGCGATACGGCAGCTTCATTCCGTAATCCTTGACCAACGCCCAGCGCACGAGACGGGCCGCAACGTTCTGCTTGTTTCTCGGATGGATGTCTTTGCCTTCGCCAAGGTCAATGATGACGGCTTGACCAGTGTTCTTCAACTGCATCGTCTTGGTCTGTGACTCCCGCAGTTCAGCCCAGGCGCTGTCGCTGGGAGCGGGTTTCTCCGGCGAAAAGTCCGCCAGTTGCACCCAGTAGAACGGAAAATCCCCTTGTCCCCACTCCTTGCGCCATTGCTCTATCAAAAAAGGAAATAGACTGGCATATTCGTACGCCCAAGTCGCATTGCTTTCACCCTGGTACCAGATGACCCCCTTGATGCCGTAACCAATTGTTGGATTCAGGACCCCAGCAAAAATATTTCCGGCACGGTTTTGGCCGTTGAGCCATTGCTCGGGAGGTTTAGGAGGTGTAGGAGTGGGCGGAGGTGACTGCTTCTCCGCCTTCGCCTTTTCTGCATCCGCTTTCCATTTGATCATGGCTTGCTCGTAATCCAGCTTCGCCTTTTCGATCGGGGCAGCGGCCTCTTTTTGCACGGCTCTTTCAATGAGAAGTTTGAAACGTGGATCCTGTTCCAACGTCGAGCGGCGGACCCAGGCCTCGGCAGAGGAACCACCCCAAGAGTTGTCGATTAAGCCGACCGGCACGTTGAGAATCTCATGGAGGTAACGCCCGTAAAGAAATCCCACCGCACTGAATCGATTCGTTGCTTCAGGGGTTGTCGGGACCCACTGGCCCTTGAAATCATTCTGCAATTCTTGCGTGCCGACCTTCGGTACGGAGATCAGTCTGAGATTTGGCAGCTTGGACGCCGCCGCCTCTAAATCCCCGTTGATCGCGTTGGACAATGGCCATCCCATGTTAGACTGGCCGGAGCACATCCAGACTTCGCCAATCAGCACGTCCTGAAGTTCGCGTTTGGTCGATCCCGTGATGGTGAGTGTCTGCGGTGTGGCGTTCGCCGGCATCGGTGCCAATTTCACGGTCCATTTGCCGTCGGCTCCAGCGGTGGCGGCATAGCTTTGCCCGGCAAAAGAAACGGTGATTTGCGTTCCAGGCGTGTCCCAACCCCAGATCGGGTCGGCCTGATTTTGTTGCAGCACCATGTGGTCGCCGATGATCGCGGGAAGCTTTAATTCCGCACGCAATGTGCCGGAAGACGCGAGACTCATTGCCAGCAGTGATAAGATTTTCTTCATATGTCGCTTGAGTTTATGTTTATCTCTTCTTTTGTGAAGTGATTAAAAGGCAGCCGTGAATTGGTAAGTGCCGGAGCCGAGGGTGAGTTGAGCGCCGTTGATTTCGCTGATGCCGGGGCGGCCAGCGGCGGGTGCTCCGCCTTCGCGAATTTCGCCGGTCACGGGCAGGGTGAGCTCGGCGGTGGTATTCGGGGGAACCGTGATTTCTGCGACAAATTCTTTTCCTACGATTTTCCACGAGCAGGCGAGCTTGCCGTGGCGGGTCTCGGTGGAGGCGGCGGCATGGGTGATCGTTCCGGTGGGCTTCGGGGCGATTTTGACGCGGTCGAAACCGGGGGCTGCGCGGTCGATGCCAGCGAGTTCGCCAATCATCCACTCGCAGACGGCGCCGAAGGCATAGTGGGAAAACGAGTTCATCGTCGGCTCATGGACGCCGCTGCCCTTGATGTAGGAATTCCAGCGCTCCCAAACGGTGGTGGCACCATTGTCTACTTCGTAGCCCCAGCTCGGGTATTCATGTTGCTGCATGAGGATGCCGGCGAGGTCGTGGTGGTCTGTGGCGGTGAGAGCGGGAAGCAACGGGCGGGTGCCAAGGAAACCGGTCGTCATCTTGTTGCCATTCTCCTTCACGAGGGCGACGAGATGATTGGAGGCGGCGGCGCGCAAGCCCTTGGGGATGAGATCCAAAAACAGGGCCATGGCGTATGCGGTTTGGTTGTGAACCACCAGTTTGCCGTCAGCTTTCAGATACGCTTTTTGAAAACTGGCAGTCACCTTGGCTGCCAGTGCCTTGTATTTCGCGGCATCGGCCGGGTTGCCAATGGCAGTGGCCATTTCCGCCATGAGTGCGGCATCGTGGGCGTAGTATGCTAGGTCAATGAATGGAACGGGCGTCGTCACTTTTCCGACAGAAAGCCAGTCACCGTAGCCGCTTTCGTCACTCGATCCCTTCAATTCGGGATCGTGGAGGCTGCGCCAGTCCATGAAATCGTTCATTTTCCGCCAATGCTCGACGATGACGCGGGTGTCGTCATAGACCTGCCAGATCGTCCATGGGCAGATGACGCCCGCGTCCATCCATCCGGCGGAGTGATGTTCGTTAGGGCGGGCAAGCGGGCGCGGTGCGTATGAGGGGTAGGGGCCGTCGTCCCACGCATCGTCGTTGAGATCACGCAACCACTTCGTGTAGAACGAGGCGATGTCCGCATTGAAGGTGGCGGCGCGCACGTAGATCTGGGCGTCGCCCGTCCAGCCCATGCGCTCATCGCGTTGCGGGCAATCGGTGGGCATCTCAAAGAAATTCGCGCGCTGAGTCCAGATCATGTTCTTGTAGAGTTGATTCAGCATCGGGTCGGAGCATTCGAATGAGCCGTGGTACGGGACATCCGAGTGGATGACGATGCCCGTGACTGCATCGAGGTCGGGTGTTCCTGGGAACCCGGTGAGTTCGATGAATTGGAATCCGTGATAGGTAAACTCGGGCGTCCAGATTTCGCCGGCTGGGTCGCCCTTGAGGATGTAAGTGTCGATTGAGCGGGCGCAGCGGAGGTTCTCGACGCTGAGGCGGCCGTCCTTGTGGAGCATTTCGGCATAACGAATGGTGACTTTATCACCGGCCTTGCCCTTGACCTTCAGTCGGGCGACACCGGAAATGTTTTGGCCGAGGTCGAAGATGAAGACTCCGGGTTGGTGCTCCTTCACCGATTTTGCGGACATTTCCTCGATCGGGCGGACCGGCACACCGGGGTGCGGCTCGACTTTTGAATCGGTGCCGGTCTTGCAAACGGCGGACTCCCATGCCGAATCGTCATAGCCGACAGTGGTCCAGCCGGTGAGTTCCTTGCGGGCGTCATAGGTTTCGCCCATCAAGATGTCGCTCTCGGTGATCGGTCCCAGCGAGGTCTTCCACGAGGAATCACTGATGATCGTCTGGCGGGTACCATCCGCCATCTCGAGTTCCAACTGGACGCGCACGGCAGGGGCGACGCCGTAATAGTAGCGGCCGCTGATTCCGGGAACGCTGCCTTCTTGGTTGGTCAGCAACCCATAGGCGACATAACCGGCGTACCAACCGTCGGCGAGAGTGGCACCAAGCGCATTTTTTCCCTCGCGGACTAGGCGGGTGACATCATAGGTCTGCGAGTGAATGCGGCGCTGGTAGGCGGACCAGCCTGGGGCGAGGCGCTCGTCAGAGACACGCTTGCCATTGAGTTCTAATGTGTACACCCCAAGCGCCGTGGCGTGGATGGTGGCGCGTGCGATGGCGGGGGCCTCGAACTCCTTGCGGAAATATTTCGCAGGGGTCACCGTGATTTGGCCTTTTTTCGGGTCCCCGACGAAATTTTGAATGTTCTCTCGGGTGACGAACGACTGCTCGTTTTTCGCACTGATCCATAGTGCGCTCCAATCCTCCGCAGCGAGCAATCCGACGCTGAACGTCGCGGGCTCGCTCCAAGTGGACAGGTCGCCGCGGTCGTCCCAGATGCGGACCCGCCAGAGGGCGTAGTTGCGCGAGGTGAGTGGGGTTCCTGCGTATTCGATTTGGTCGGTGGCGGCGGAGTTGACCTTGCCAGACGTCCAAAGAAGGCTTTTGTCAAAGCCCGTGCCATCTGCGGCGACCTGAATTTCGTAGGCGGACTGGCGGAGGCCGCGGGCAGCGGGATCGGTGGTGGCCAATTTCCATGAGAAGCGCGGTTTGGAGGTAGCGACGGCGAGCGGCTCGGTGTGATATTCGCAGCGGAGATCGCGAGCTACGGGCGCGGTCGCAAAAATGGGTGCGACGAGGAAAAGAGCGAGAATTGAAAATTTCATGAATGATGGAAGGCCTGCGGGGAGTGACGAACGCAGAGGGGCGTATTGGAGGTTATCGTGAAGAGCTGGGTTGGTTAGGTGGTTAGGGTCTTCGAAATTTACAATTTGAACAATCATCCCTAGGGAAGATTTGTGTACTAAAGTCGGCAGGTGTTCGATTGGCGAGAACCAAAGACTCCCACGGCGTTCTAGGCGCCGATTTCTTTAGCAAAACCCAACAGCACGAGGGAGATTTTAGCATCAAGCTGGCGCGCCCCACTGGAATGACTACCGGAACGAACCGGGTACGGCCGAAACTCAACCTAGAATCGCCTTCCAACTGCGGATTCTTGGTTGACCTCGCTTGGCTGTTGTGAGCAACCACCACCAACCGTGGCAAGGAATTCCCAGCTCAAGCCGGAAAATCCCTGAAGCTGCAAGGCGGTCTTCATTTTGTCCGGGAAGTTGAAATGGTGATACTCCGCAAGGTGGACAGGTATAAGAACTTTCTCCGCGAACTGGTTCGATATATTTCATGTTTTGAGCTTGGGATATTTCTGCCGAACGGCGAGGTGTGGCACCGGCTACCGGGAGCGCCACTCCACAACAGGGATAGAGATTGTAGTCAAGGTGGTCATTTCAACTCGGAGCGGGTAGTCAGTTGTCCACCACCGCCTTGTTCGCCGTATTTATTTCGGAGGTCGTCTATATGGAAAAATCGAATGTTCAACGTGAAGAAATCTGAACTGACCTGCTTCTCAAACTGTTCCTTGAACTTGGGAAGGCCATCCCTTGGGAAGTCTACAACAACAATCAGCCAAAAGACAATATCCTCTCGCTTGTTCGAGTCATCAAATAACTGGTTCCACAGAAATGCCGAAGCTCGAAACAGAGCCGCTTCTAGAAACTCTCGCTTGAACGTAGGACGTGAGAAATACTTGATCTCAATAATGTTGGCAGATGTCTCGGTGAGAAGTAGTCCGTCAAATTGTTCTTTGCGCCCGTGATGTCCAACAACCTCAACATACTTTTGGACCGGAGACTTGAGTTCTTCCTCGATAGCTAGAAAGCTGAGCTTCTCTGCTTCGGCGTAGCTTGAGCGAATCGATTCGAGGCTTCGGCTAGCAGGTGGGCTAGCGTCGAGTGTCGGCACGACCTGGACTTCGATCGCCTCGACCCGCTTCACTTCTTCCTCCAACCGTTCCTGCCTTCGCTCCTCGGAGAGCGGTTGAAAAAAGAGCTTCTCATCCTTGAAATCCGATGGTGCATACAGCTTCTTATGATGCTTGGTAACAAGGCTATAAAAGGCTACCAAAACCAAGATCGGAAAGATAACGACAAACCAAACAATGGGAAGCCTCTCTTGACTTTCAAGGCTCGCGCCGCCCACCCCGATTACAAGGCAAGCGAAGCCATACACCATTACTAGAAACAGCCCAACCACACCGAGGGGGTTCCTAGTGAGGGATTTTGCGGAGTCTGCGAATCCTTTGAGCATATCTTGGCCAACGTTCAAGCGCTGGCACCGCTGGGGCGGGGGTGAGCGTCGAGACGGGTTAACGGGTTAAAGTTGTGGAAAGTGTGGCCGACAGAGCAGCCCCAGCGGTTATCCAGCCGCGCCTTGTTCGGCCTTGGTTGTTGATGGCGCTTCTTCATGGTGCTGATGGAACGGTAATGTCGTGAAGCTCAAGCTGTCCCTGTTTATCGAACCGATAATGGAATAGAAGCTCTCCCTCAAATCCGGTCAATCCATGCTTCGAGTAATCCACACTGAAATCGGGAACGTAGCCCCAATCTCGCCGAAGAATGGTCCCGTCATTCATCATGGTAATCTCTGAGTCGGGGTTTGCTGTGCTCCCAAGTCCGTCAAGCAGCTTGCCTTTGGGATGAGTCTTGGCGGCTGGCATCGACAATGGAATCGCTCTACGATCTCTAATCCGATAGATCTGCGATGAGTGCATGAGCCGTCCAGTGCGGTAGTTCACGATGAGTATCGTGCTATCTGGTGACCACATACAATGAACGTTCGTGGTCGTGCTGCCCCATGTGCCTCCCGAAGATGAAACCTCCTCAAGTGGGCCAATTCTACGTCCGGCGGTCTGGTCGATGAGGAGAACTGTGTCATCTGCCTCATCAATAAACTCGGTCTTCTGGGGAAATACGGCGACAGCAAGCTTCTTGTCGGGTGACAGTCCGCCCTTCGTGACGATCCACTCACCACCAAAGACTGGGTTACTCAGCAAAAGGATCGCAGTGAAGATGTTCCGCATCGCGAGTGGTGATGTTGGTTGGCCGAACATTGTCATTGAGTCAGGCGCGGCATTTTACCTGTATCAGTCGCACGCGGTTGTTTCAGGACAAAGGCAGCCCTGGAAGGTGCAATTCTGGGAATTCCAGTCATGATCGCTGCCTCTGTGGCCACGAAGGAAGTGGTCAGTTGGAGGCGAGGGGATTGGAAATTGGGGAGCGAGTTCCTCCAGATGAAAGGGCGCCGTGATCGAGAGGACATCGAAAGAAGATGGATTCGCCGCGTTGGGACGAAT
>JAPJNB010000272.1 GCA_026461385.1 Akkermansiaceae bacterium | reverse complement strand
CAGCCATGCCAGGTGGACGCGCGTTTGCACCGACCTAACCGGAAATCTGGATGCCGCCGCACAAACCGCTTTCTGGGGCGGCAACGCGGCGCGCATCTATCAAATCCCGATCTAGTCGTTCAACAGCAATTACTGTTGGTGCAATTGGATGGAAGCAGTCGATCGCTCTGTCCACTACGGTGTAAAAGCATCGCTCCCAAGGGTGTCGGGTTTCACCCATTGGCATCGAGTGAGTGGAGGGCGGCCTTCATCCAGCCGCAGGCATAGGCCATCCCGGCGTACCATGGGGCGGAGCAGGTCATGGCGGGCGCGTGGTCGGGGATCAGCACGCCATCGTAACCATTTTTGCGCAGGATGCGCAGAACGCGCAGCATGTCGATGTCTCCTTCGTCAATAAAGGTTTCCCAATAGTGTGGGGCTTTGCCTCGCACATTGCGGAAATGGATGTAGGCGATCTTGTGCTGGCTGCTGTAGGATTCCACCGCCTCGTAGAGGTCGCCTTCGGTCATTTCGGCCAGTGTGCCGAGGCAGAATTCCAGCGCGTTGGAGCGGCTGGGTTTACGGTCGATGAGTTTCTGATAGAGCCCGGGTTGGTTTACCAGACGCGGTTGGTTGCGCACGGTGGGTGTGGGTGGATCGTCCGGGTGGGCGGCGAGGATCACACCTGCTTCCTCGGCGACTGGAACAATAGCGTCGAGGAATTCGCCATGGCGGCGCCAGAGTTCCTCGGTGGTGATAGGGGCGAGTTCGCCGGGCGCGGCGTCGCGATCATAGACCATGTTCCAGATCATCCCGTTGGGGATCGGTTTGTCATAAGGCCCGTCCATGCCGACGACTTCCGCGCTGCCGCGGCCGTGGGGTCCCTTGATGCGCCCCGAGACTCCGGCGAGTGAGAAGTTGTAAGCGATCACCGGAATGCCGACCTTGCCGACGGTGCGGACAAGGGTTTTGATTTTCTCGAGTTGTTCGGCCTTTTTCGGTCCGTCGAGAAGCACATCGTGCCAATGGGCGGGATCGAGGTTTTCGATCGCCTCGATGGTGAGTCCGTGCGCTGCCGCTGCGTCGCGGATCGCGCACAACTCTTCGTAGGACCAAAGTTGGTCGGGGTCGCCGGCGAGTCCCCAGCCGCTGTCGTCACCGAGCGGTTGATCGACGGTCAGGTCCGAGTTCGCCGAGCGGAAGTAGTCGACCATGTGAATAACCAAGTGGCTCGCGCCGCACTGGCGCGCGAAGCGGAAGTGATCGTCGTTGAGTTGGTGGCGATAGAGTCCGAAGCCGAGTTTCATGATCTTGTTTTTAGAATCCGATGCTTACGCCGCCATCGACAGGCAATACGGTGCCGGTGACAAATTTTGCTGCCTGTGAACTGAGATAGACCGCGGCGTACCCGATGTCTGTGGCTTCGCCGAAGCGACCCATCGGAGTGCGGGCGAGAATCTTGTCGCGTCGGGCTGGATCGCTGTCGAGCGCCCTGCGCATCATGTCGGAATCGATCCAACCTGGGGCGATCGCATTGACGCGGACGCCATCGCCGGAGACTTCGGCGGCAAGCGTGCGGACCATGCCGACAAAAGCGCTTTTGGCAGCGGAATAAGCGATGACGCGGGGGATGCCGAACAGCGATGCCATCGAGGCGATGAAGATCACGCTGCCATGGCCGCGTGTGATCATGCCGGGGAGCACGGCGCAGGTGAGTGCGTGGGCACCGATCACATGGGTGTTGAGGACTTGGAGAAACTCCTTGGAGCTCGTGTCCAAAGCGGGTTTCTTGAGGTGGATGCCGGCGTTGTTGATGAGGATGGAAATCGGCCCAGCGAGTTTCTCTGCTTGTTGGACAAGCGATGGCAGCGAGGCGGTGTCCGTTACATCGCCTTGCAAGGGAAATGCGGCATCACCGATTTCTGCGGCGGCGCGTTCGAGTTCCGAACTGCGGCGACCTACAAGCACCACCTTGGCACCTGCTTCGGCGAGGCAGCGCGCCATTCCGAGGCCCAGGCCGGTGCCGCCTCCGGTGATCAGGGCGGTTTGGTTGTGAAGTTGAAATGCGGAGAGCTGGTTCATGACGGGGTCAAGGGGCTTGGGATGAGGAGATCAGAGGATTCCATATTTGGCGAATGCCGCAGTGCTACTCATGCCGTTTTCAATCTCTTGGCGGACCAGGTTTTCGCCGGTGGCTTTGATGAGAGCCTCTGCAATGACCTCGGCCTCGACATCGCGCGGGATGATCACCACGCCGTCGAGATCACCGAAAACTAGGTCGCCGGGTTGAATGGAGACCTGGCCGACCTCGATCGGACATCGGTAGTCGAGAACTTGGGTGCGGACTGCGGAATCCTGCGCATACCTGCCATGGCTGAAGACTGGCCAATTTTGTTCCAGCACGCGTGGAGTGTCGCGGTGGTATCCATGAATCACGGCACCTACCGCCCCGCGGGCGCGGGCGGTGGCGGTGAGAATCTCGCCCCAATAGGCGCAGCGCATATCCCCACCGCTGGCCAGATAGATGTCTCCGGGTTCGAGTTGGTCGAGCGCTTCCGTAAGCTTGCCAAACGGCTTTTTCTGAGGACCATGAACGTCGATCATCAATACCGGCATGGCGCGTCCCACGAGCTTCATCTCGGGCAGCAGCGGCTGGATCGACTGAGGCAAGAATTGGTGGGTGAATCCCATCCGATCAAGGATGTCCCCGACCACCGGGGTGTAGAGTTGTGATTTCACGAGTCCGAAAAGTTCGGGATCCGATGACCATGAGGTGGATGACATCTTGTGATATCAGTCGCTTTTATTCTTGAGGACGAGTGGAGTTTTACGAATATCGTTTCGTGAGTGGATCCACCCCAGTGACGATGCGCGATGTGGCGCATGCGGCGAACGTTTCGGTTTCGACGGTTTCGAAAGCGTTGCGCAATGATCCGACCATTCCGGAGGGTCGGTGTCGGAGTATTCGAGAAACGGCCGAGCGTCTCGGCTACCGCCCGCATCCAATGGTGGCGGCCTTGATGGCGCAGATGCACCACCACCGCCGCCGCAGCGACCCGCATCATCTGGCGTGGCTGGATTTTTGGGCCGGTGCGAAACGCAAGCGCGAGACGTTGAGTATCGATCACATTCTGAATGGTGCGAGGATCAGGGCGGGTGAGTTGGGATACGGTCTGGAGGTCTATCAGTCAGGGGCGGATGGGGAATCGTTGGAGCGACTGAAGCGCACGCTGACGGCCCGCGGACAATGGGGCGTCATTGTGCCGCCGGTGCCGGAGTCGGCGGCCAGATTGTCATTGGATCTGAGTGGATTGTCGGCGGTCACTATCGGCACCAGTCTGCATGAGCCAAAGATGCACCGAGTTTCTCCAAATCATTATCAGGGTGCGGTTTGGGCGTTTCAGAGAGTTTTGGAGATGGGGTATATGCGTCCCGGTTTGGTGATGAGTCACGAGATGAATGAGCGCGTGGACGGACGCTGGCTTGGGGCTTTCATGGCATGTCAGCAGCGATTGTCGGAACAGAACCGGGCTGCCCCCTTGCTGGTGGAGCCCGATGACAGGAAAGCGCTGGGTCGGTGGTGGAAACAGGAGCGCCCGGATGTGGTGCTGATGGCGGAGGTTCTGGACTGGCCGCCATCCGCTCGCCCGAAGATCGCCTGGTTGATGCTCAACGGGCAACCGCAGGCACTCGGTGGCATGGACTATCAACTGGAGAAGCTGGGAGGAGTGGCCGTGGAGGTGGTGGTGGCACAAATTCACCGCAATGAACGCGGCACACCGCCGGTGCCGCAAACGGTGCTCATCGACGGCGTGTGGAGCGAGCCTGTGGACCGGTCGGCATGATCGGCAGTCCCTGATGATGTCGCATTCTTCGACCGGTCGCGCAACCGTTTAGCTCGCGAGACAGCATGTGAACCTTGCTGCTCCAGCCATCCCGTAAACACAGGATGGACGGCGCGTACAGATTTCATCATCTTCTAAACTCATGGGCATCATAACCAATCCGAAAAAAGAACACGGTGATGCCATGATAGGCCATTTTAAAATTCTCTCATGACAACGATCGACTGGACCATCATCGCCATTTATCTTCTCGCCGTTGTCGGCATCGGTGTGGCCGCAGGCTTCATCCACCGCAAAGGCGAAACGGGCGGGGAGAGCGGCCACTACTTCCTGGCCGGAAACACGCTGGGTTGGCCGGTCATCGGCTTGGCGATGTTCGCCGCGAATATTTCCACGGTTCATCTGGTGAGCTTGGCGGAGGCGGCCTACAAATATGGTCTCGTCTTTGGAAATTTCGAGTGGATGGCCGGATGCACCCTCATCCTGCTCTCGCTGTTTTTTGCGCCGCTCTACCTGCGTTCGCGCGTGGCCACGCTTCCGGATTTTCTTGAGCGCCGCTTCAATCGCGGCTGCCGCGATGTGCTCTCGGTGGTTTCACTCTTCTCCGCGATTGTGATCCACATGGGCGTGGCACTTTACACCGCTGCATGGGTGCTGAGGGGCATCCTCGGCTTGCCGCCCGGGTCGACCATTTTGGGGATAGATGCCCTGCTGCTTTTCATCGCCGTTCTTGGTCTACTCACTGGCGCCTACACGATGTATGGCGGCTTGCTGGCGGTGGTTTGGACCGAGAGTGTGCAAACCGTTCTTCTCCTCCTTGGAGCCTCGGTGATTGCGGTCGTCGCCTACATCGAGGTGGGCGGATGGCATGAAATGGCCCGCACACTGGCCACAAATCCCCATCCGCTATCCAAAATTCCCGGTAGCGGCGTGGATTGGGGAACGGGGAATTTCCCCGGCATTGTGCGCGATTCGAGTGACCCGTCGGGCCTGGCCTGGTATTCGATCCTGCTCGGCTACCCTGTCATCGGCATCTGGTATTGGTGTTGCGATCAGACGATCGTCCAGCGCGTGTTGGCGGCGAAGGATGAGAAACATGCTCGGCTGGGTCCGCTTTTCTGCGCCTTCCTGAAAATTTGGCCCGTTTTCCTGTTTGTGCTTCCCGGAGTAATGTGTGTGGCGTTGGTGCAGAAGGGGGCATTTGGCGGAGCAGCCCCTCAAACGGCGGCGGACACCTTTACCTTCCTCGTCATGCACCTGCTCCCTGTGGGGCTCAAAGGCTTGGTGGTTGCCGCGATGTTGGCTGCCGCGATGCAAACCTGCTCGGCGGCGCTGAACTCCACCGCCACGCTGGTCGCCTACGACATCTTCAAGCGCTACAGGCCGGCCACCTCCGACCACTCGCTCGTCCGCATCGGTAAATGGACAACGGTTCTTGGAACATTCCTCGCGATTGCCTCGTCCCCGCTCTTCGGCCACTACACCACGATTTTCGAGGGCATCAACAAGCTCATCACCTGTGTGGCGCCGCCGATCACCGCTGTCTTTCTGGTCGGCGTCTTCTGGTCGCGCCCGGGCGGCAAGGCGGCATTCACCACGCTTGTCACTGGCATGATTCTCGGCGCGGTGTTCCTCGTCCTTGATTGGACCGGCATCTATCGCGGCGACTACATGCTCATTGCCTTTTTATTGTGTGTGCTCTGCATCGCCATCATGGCCGCCTGCGCTTACATTTTCCCCGAGCCGCTCAAGGAGGAGGCCAAGCCGCTTATTTGGGAAACATGGTCCGAACCGATCCGCCAGCGCTGTGGATCTGGCCTTTCCGACTACCGCTTGATGTCGGGACTCGTGTTCGTTACTTTAGTAGCTCTTTACATCGTCTTCCGCTGAACCCTTCGCTCATGAGCAACCCCCTGTTTTCCGCCTCCGGTCCGGCCACCAGCTCTTTCAATGGCCTTGACTCCCAAAGCAAATTTCTAGCGGCACTCATCCGTGTCGTATCCCTGACGCTCCTGGCGCTTTCCGTGACGCTCGTCCGGGCGGAGGTGGTTCTGCCCTCGATTATTTCCAACGGCATGGTGCTCCAGCGCGGGGCGCCGGCTCCGGTCTGGGGCTGGGCCGATGCAGGGGAGGAGGTCACGGTCGAATTTGGGGGACAGGCCAAAAAAGCAATGCCCGGTCCCGACCGCAAGTGGATGGTCGATCTCGATCCTCTGGAGGCGAACGCCACGCCTCGGAGCATGACGATTTCCGGGAAAAACGAGATTCTCATCGAGAATATCCTGGTGGGTGAGGTCTGGATCGCTTCGGGCCAATCGAATATGGATTGGTCATTCGACAGAATCGCCCCGACCGAGCGTGAGTTTGCCGAAAGCCAGCGGGAAAATCCCCTCGTCCGTGCCTTCCATGTCTACGGGAACCTCAAGGCCGGAATCCCATTGGATGACACAGTGGGCGTTTGGAAAAATGCCGCACAAATGGTTACCAAGCCCAATAGCGTCTCGGCGGTTGGCTTTTTCTTCGCTTTGGATTTGGCGAAATCGCTGGGAATTCCTGTGGCGATTCTCGATGTGAACTGGGGTGGTCAAAAGATCGAATGCTTCCTCGCCCCAGAGGGGTATCGGGCTGCCGGCTTGCCTTTCAAAGAACCCGTCCGCCGGGTGCCCAGAAACAATCAACAAGCCCCTCAAATCGGCATCAAGACGGCCTTAAATGTCCCCAAAAATCTCTACAGCGTAGCAGAAAATTTCATCTACAACGCCATGGTTGCCCCTCTTGTCCCCTACGCGGTTCAAGGCACGATCTGGTATCAGGGCGAATCGAATCGTGGTTCGCAAGACTACTTCAAGAAACTCCAAGCCCTCTCAGCGGGATGGTCGCAGGTGTTCCGCGTGAAGGACATGCCGCTCTTGTTGGTGCAAATCGCCCCATACGACTACTCGAAAGGCACGGATCCAAACTCGAGTCTCCTTGCCGACACGATTTGGGATGCTCAATACAAGGCGGCCGACACGATCCCCGGAATCGCCGTGGTTCCCATCCATGACACGAACATCGATATCAAGAATATCCATCCCAAGCTCAAGCGCACCGTGGGGGAGCGTCTCGCCGCCGCCGCCCTCAAAAACCAGTATAAAAAAGAGGGAGTGGTGGCATCCGCCCCACGCTTCCAATCCGCCTCCCGTGAGGGATCGCGGGTGGTCGTTTCCTTCCGCGGCATTTTGAACGGCTTGACCACCAGCGATGGACAGGCGCCATCCTGGTTCGAGCTTTCGGCCGATGGCGTGTCCTTTTTTCCCGCACAGGCGGAAATCAGGGGAAACAGCGTGATTGTCTCCGCCGAGTCGATCCCCGAGCCGAAATTTGTCCGCATGGGTTGGCGCGATATCGCCATTCCGAACCTCAAGGACAAAGACGCCTGGCCGGTCTTCGCCTTCACTTCACAACCGGTGGCGGAGCAATAGCAACGCGAGAAATCGAATAGGAACACCATGAAAATAAGAACTGCACTTCTTTCCCTCTGTCTATCGCCGCTTTAAACTCACCGACCGATCATGATTAAACAAATAACTGCACTTGTTCTCATTCTCATGTGGCCCGCATTCGCGGTGGCCTCACCGAAAGTCTATGAAATCTGGGAGCCGGAGCCGGCCCCGAACAACGGCAGCAACTGGGAGAGCACGAAATCCGATGCTAAGCCAAAATCATACGACAAGGACTGGGAACAATGGTCTTATCCGCTTGGCAATGGTTATGCCGGGGCCTGCGTCTTTGGGCGCACGGACACCGAGCGCATTCAGATCACCGACAAGACGCTTCACAACAAGGGTATCTATGGGAATGGCGGATTGACCAACTTTGCGGAGGTCTATCTGGATTTTAACCACAAGGCCGCCCAGAACTACCGCCGTTCACTCAACCTGAGTGAAGCCATCGCCCATGTTTCCTATAAGCAGGGCGGGGTCACTTACAAACGCGAGTATTTTGCCTCTTACCCGGACAATATGATCGTGGTGCGGCTCACCGCCGATCAAAAGGGGGCGCTCACTTTTACCGTGCGCGCCGAGATTCCCTACCTCGAGGCGAAAGATCGCACCGGCACGATCGCGGTGGAGAAAAATGTGCTGACTCTCAAGGGCACAGTTCCCATGTTCAGTTGCAACTACGAGGGTCAGATCAAGGTACTCAACGAAGGTGGGTCCGTGTCCGCCAACGCTGGAAACGCGACGATCAAGGTCGACAAGGCCGATGCCGTCACGCTGTTGATTGCCACTGGAACCAACTACCGACTCAGTCCCGAGACTTTCCAAAATCCCGCCGAAAAAAAACTCGATCCCAAGCAGTTCCCGCACGACGAGGTTTCGTCACGGACCGCAGCGGCGCAGTCTCTCGGTTACGCCTCGCTTAAGGAAAGGCACCTCAAGGATTATCAGAACCTGTTCGGTCGCGTGACGGTGAATCTTAACTCCACGCCCTCGGCCGATCCGACTCACCTTCTTCTTGAGAAATACAAAAAGGGCGAGGCGAACACTTGGTTGGAGGAATTAATGTTCCAGCATGGCCGATACCTGCTGATTGCTAGCTCACGCGAAAAAAGCCTGCCCGCCAACTTGCAAGGGGCCTGGAGTGCTTACCAAAACACGCCATGGTCGGGTGGCTTTTGGCACAATATCAATGTGCAGATGAATTACTGGGGGGCGATGAGCACCAACTTGCCCGAGTGCTTCGAAGCCTACACCGCCTTCTTCAAAGCCTACCTCCCCGTGGCACGGCAGCACGCCGCCGATTATGTGCGCAAAAACAATCCGGAGAAACTCTCCGAGGGCGGCGACAACGGCTGGATCATCGGAACCGGAGCGAATGCCTACCACATTCCCGGTGCCTCGGGCGGGCATTCCGGGCCGGGCACGGGCGGCTTCACCGCCAAGTTGTTGGTGGATTATTTCCTGTTCACACAGGACCGGAAGTTTCTCGAGGAGATCGCCTATCCGGCGCTGCTGTCCTTAAGCCAATTTTACTCCAAGGCGTTGGTTCCCCACGGCGAATTTCTTTTGGTCGAGCCGTCCTCCTCGCCCGAACAAAGTGCCACTCCCGAGCAGGTCGAACGGATCACGGGTCACCCAGCCAAAGGGAAGTATTACGCCACGGCGGGCTGCACGTTCGACCAAGGATTCGTCTGGGAAACCTTCTCCGACACCCTCGTGCTGGCCAAAGCACTGGGCAAATCAGACCCCTTCCTCGAAACGATCCGCGAGCAAATGGGCCGGCTCGATCCCATCCAGATCGGCGCGGATGGACAGATCAAGGAATACCGTGAGGAAACGCACTACAGCGACATCGGCGATCCCAAGCACCGCCACATTTCCCATCTCTGCCCGCTCTTTCCGGGGACGCTCATCAATCCTACCCACCCCGACTGGATGCAGGCCGCAAGCAAGACGCTCGATCTGCGCGGCATCAAGACAACGGGTTGGGCCTTGGCGCACCGGATGAATACCCGCGCCCGCCTGGGGGAGGGGGATAAAGCCCATGAGGTCTATCAGGAACTCCTTCGCATGCGCACCTTGCCGAACCTCTGGACGGTGCATCCTCCGTTCCAAATCGACGCCAACCTCGGCTCAATGGCCGGTGTCGCGGAGATGCTGCTACAGAGCCATGAGGGGGCCATCAAAATCCTTCCCGCCTTGCCCAAGGCATGGAAAACCGGTTCATTTCAAGGACTTGTGGCCCGTGGAAACTTCGTTGTCTCCTGTGATTGGAGCGAGGGGAAACCCACCACAGTTTCCATCCAATCCAAGAGTGGCGGGAAATGCCGAATTGCCAGCCCCGGCATTGGGTCGGTGACCGTCAAGGACGGCAAAGGCAACCCCGTGAAGACCACAGGCGAAGGAAACGACCTTATCCAATTCGAGACCACCGCCCGGGAGACTTATGTCATCCAAAAGTCCCCAGTAACCGGAACGCCCACTCTTAACCAGTAACTTTCGTTTGTAACTCATGTTCAATAACTTTCCACAAAAAACCCTTGTCCTTTTCCTCGCTCTCACAGGGCAAGCGCACGCCCTCGACCTCCATGTGAGCCCGGCGGGCAAGGACACGAATCCCGGCACGGAGGCCGCGCCCCTCGCCACGCTGGCTGCGGCTCGCGATGCCGCTAGAAAAGTGGTCGGCAAGGAAGCAGTCACGGTTCATGTGGGCGACGGGGTTTACCATCTGCCGATAACTCTGGTGATGACTCCGGCGGACTCCGGCTGCGCGGAGTTTCCTGTGGCTTACCGCGCCGTGAACGAAGGCCGCGCCGTCCTGAGCGGTGGCTCGGAACTCAAGCTGGATTGGAAGCCATTCCGCGACGGCATTTTCCAAGCCCCGACGCCACAGGGCCTCGAGATCGACCAGCTTTTTATCAACGGCAAGGCCCAGCGCATGGCCCGCTACCCGAATTTTGATGCAGAGAAAAAGACTGACGCCTACCAAGGCTACGCGGCGGATGCCTTTTCCAAGGAACGCGCCGCGAAATGGTTGAATCCGGTCGGCGGGTATATCCACGCGATGCACACCTCGCGCTGGGGCGGCTACCACTACCGCATCACCGGCAAGGATGCGGAGGGAAATGTGACCTACGAGGGCGGATGGCAAAACAACCGCCAGATGGGGATGCACAAGGATTTTCGCATGGTGGAAAATATCTTCGAGGAACTCGACGCCCCCGGCGAGTGGTTCCACGACCGCAAGACTTCGACGCTCTATTTCCTGCCCGAGGCGGGGACTGATTTGCCCAAGGCTAAAGTGGAAGTCGTCCGCTTGCGGCATCTGGTTGAATTCGCCGGCTCGCAGCAGAGGCCGGTGAAACACATCACGCTCGAGGGCTTCACCGTGCGGCACGCGGCCCGCACTTTCATGGATTGCAAGGAACCGCTCCTGCGCTCGGACTGGGCGATCTACCGCGGCGGGGCTTTTCTGCTCACCGGCACCGAGGAGATCGACATCCTCGATTGTGAGTTCGACCAAGTCGGCGGTAATGCCATTTTCGTGAACAACTACAACCGCCAGGTGCTGATCAAGGGCTGCCACATCCACGACACCGGAGCCAGCGGCGTGTGCTTCGTGGGCGATCCCGCTGCCGTTCGCAATCCTCTGTTCGAATACAGCCAGTCACAGGATCTCACCAAGGTCGATTCCACGCCCGGCCCGAAGAGCGACAATTTCCCCGCCGATTCCACCGTCGAGGATTGCCTCATCCACGGCATCGGTCGCGTCGAGCGCCAACCGGCCGCTGTGCAGATTTCGATGTCCAAGGGCATCACCGTGCGCGATGCCTCGATCTACGACTGCGCCCGCTCGGGCATCAATATCAGCGAGGGAACTTGGGGCGGACACCTCATCGAGGGCTGCGATGTCTTCGACACCGTTCTCGAGACCCACGACCACGGGTCGTTCAATTCCTGGGGACGCGACCGCTTCTGGGACAAGAACCGCCCAAAGACCGAGGCGGCCGTGGCCACCAACCCCGAGCTGCCCTTCCTCGATGCCGCCACGCCGACCATCATCCGCAACAGTCGCTGGCGTTGCGACCACGGTTGGGATGTGGACCTCGACGACGGATCCACCCACTATGAAATTTACAACAACGTGTTCCTCAAGGGCGGGCTCAAGTTGCGCGAGGGCTACCGCCGCATCGTTACGAACAACATCGGCTACAACAGCGCCGCTTGCCCGCATGTTTGGTACAAGGGCAGCCAGGATTCCCTGAAGAATAACATCTGGATGACCGCCTACAGGCCGGCTGGTATGCCGAAAGACAAGTGGGGCGGTGTGAGTGATTCCAATCTTTTCGGCTCCGAATCCGCCTTGCAGGCCGCGCAGGCCATGGGTTGGGACGCGAACTCCTTCGCCGGCGATCCGGGGTTCATCGACCCCGCCAAAGGCGACTTCCGTGTGCGCGAGGATTCTCCGGCGTTGAAGCTGGGCTTCAAAAATTTCCCGATGGACCGCTTTGGCGTGAAAAAAACCGCGCTCAAAGCCATCGCCCGCACACCGGAAATCCCGCCCGTGCAAACCGAGTCGAACCGGCAGCGCGGCCCTGCCACTGGGGAATGGCTTGGCGCACGTTTGCAGGAACTTGATGGCGAGGCATTCTCCGCCTACGGCATCGCCAAGGACGAGGGCGGTGTGGCAATCATTGAGGTGCCCAAGGGCTCCGCCGCCGCCCGCGCTGGATTGAAGACGGGTGACCTCTTGCTGCAAATCAACGGACAGCGCGTGTCCAGGATCCGGCCGATGCTCAGGCTCACCGCACAAAAGGGTGCCGGCCCGCTTACACTCAAAATCGTGCGCGACCAGACGCCCATGACATTGACCCTCGTCATCGCCGGAGATGGTGCTCAAAGCCCCGATGCATCTCGCACGGTGCTCAAACAAGCCAATGCCGCCCCCGCCACCGTCGAGAATATCTCCATCGCTGGAAAGCCCGTCACGATCAAGGTTCCAGCCCAACCGGCCCCCGGCAAACCTTGGCTGTGGGTGGGTGAGTTCCCTGGCGTTTTGAAGTCCCTTGAGGATGGTCTGGTCAAAAAAGGCTGGCATGTGGTTCATGTCAAGGTGAGCAACCAGTTCGGATCGCCCCGGTCGATGGAAGTCTGGGAGAAAGTCTACGAGGAAATGCACGGCAAGCGGGGGCTTTCCGCCAAGCCGACCCTGCTGGGTATCTCTCGTGGCGGGCTCTATGTGACGGCGTGGACGCGCCTCCATCCGGACCGCTTGAGTGCGCTCTATCTGGACAGCGGCGTCTGCGACATCCGCTCATGGCCAGCGGGATTTCCGCTCACCAAGCAGGGCAAGGGCAGCCCGAAGGATTGGTCCTTGTGCAAGACGGAGTTTGGTTACACGAGCGATGCCGATGCTGGGGAAAAGGCCACCAAACCCTGCGATGGAATGTTGCCCGCGATCCAGGCCGGTGTGCTGCTGATTTCCTGCCACGGCACGGCCGACTCGGTCGTTCCCTACGAGGACAACGCCGCGCATCTTGTGAAAATGTGGCAAGACAATCGGGGGCCTCTGAAGCTCTTTCCCAAGGAGGGAGGCGACCATCACCCCCACGGCCTGCGAGATCCCGCGCCGCTCATTGCAGCCATTACCGGAGAGGGTGCGTAAAGCAAAGTGAAGAGGCGCAAGCATGAACAAATCCACATTGAGTCACATGAAGAAAATACGCTTCACCGCAGGAATTACTGGATGGATCTCGCTACTGGTATTGTCGCTGACGCCCATCGCCACGCCGATTTACGCAGCGGCGCTTGCGGATGCGGCCACCAGCATCAAAGCATACCACACCCGGTTGCCGTTTGATGATCAGGGGTTCACCGGTAAATACGCCGACATCGTCGTCGAGTTGCCGCAGCGGGGACAGTTCATCTTCAGCCGCGAGTTTGGTTATCAACCACGCTGGCTGCCGCGCGGCGGCAAACCACAATCCGTCACCAGGCTGATTCCGCGCAAGGGCGATGGCCCGGACGAGCGCCCGGACAATCACAACATCGCGTGCAACGCCGCCATCGTCGCGCAGACGGACGAGAGCGTCACCGTTCACTGGCGTTACACACCGGACATCACGAAGCAGTCGTTCACCGATTTCCGCGCGGCTTACAACGCGGCCGGCACTCCCGCGCCGTTCTATGCCGACTACGCGGACGAATATTTCACCATCCACGCCGACGGCAAAGTCGACCGCACCGTGAAGAACGGCTGCTACCGGCTCGATGAGTGGAACGATCCGCGCAATCGGATCGAACAGACCTTGCAGCTCGCGCCTGAGGGCATTCGGGAAACGGCCTTGCGTCCTGCGCAACTTTCCAAGACTCCCGAACGCCCGGTCACCGGCTCACCGGTGAAGTCCGGGCTCACCAAGAATTTGATCCGCCACTGGCGTTTCGACGAGGGGGCCGGCGGCGCAACCACGGAAAAGCAATCCAGCAAGGCCTGTGACATCGGTGGCGCGGAGGCGTATTGGCGGCCGGGCGTGTCCGGCACTTGTCTCTCGTTTGATTCTTACAGCAGCGTCGTCACGTTGCCTGCGGCACAGTGCCCGAACCTCAACGGCGAATTTTCCGTCTCCGCGTGGATTGCGATTCAGGAGTATCCCTTCAATCTCGCCGCAATCGTGGACCGCATGGACGGCAACAAAGGTTATCTTCTCGGCGTCAATGCCAAGGGACAGGTCGAATTCAAGATCGGCAACGGCGACGCTGTCCAGTCGGTGACGACCGAGCGCGTTCCGCTTTACGAATGGGTGCATGTCGCCGCTGTCGCCAAGAGCGGCGCGGCTGCGGTCGTTTATCTGAACGGCAAACCGGCCGCCACCGCGACCAACGCGTCCGCTTTCGTTGACGCGACGAACGCCGACCTCGCCATCGGGATGACCCGTTCGGTGCGGCAGTTCCCGCAGTTTGCCGAGCGCGGGGTGACCAAGCAATTCCAGACCACCATGGCGTTCAGCGGTTTGATTGATGAAGTGCAGTTGTTCGACAAAGCCCTGAGCCAGAAGGAAGTAAACACGGAACACGCTGCGCTCAAGCCGTCAGAGGCGCGCCCATTGAAGCCGTGGGTGCTGCCTGCTGGACCGGACGCTTCGCCGGGATTTCGCGCCGAATACACGAAGCTGCGCTACAGCCCGGAATGGGACGGGCTTTGGCGCGTGGGCGACTTCGCGGACATCGTGGTGACCTTTGCGGACAAGCCGTGGCGCTATGTGTTCTGGCGCGGCACGCGTTATCTGCCGTCGCTGGTCACCGGCTTCGGTCGCGACGGAAACTGGAGCAACGATCAAGGCCCGGAGCGTTACGAGAAGCAATGCTTCGAGCAGATGTCCGATATGCTCTGCCGGTTTTCCAACGCGCGGATCATCCATCGCAGCGCCGCGCGCGTGGTGGTGCATTGGCGGAATGCCTCGGTCTCGATCGATTACCGCTGGCCCGCGCTGGATCGGAGCGGGTGGGGGATTTGGACGGACGAATATTGGACGATCTATCCCGACGGCATTTCCATCCGCCACCAGTTGGTTCACAACAACACCAAAAAGCCGATCAACGCTGAATTGAACCAGAACGAAATCCTTTGCCACCCCGGAAAAGCCATCGAGGATGTCTTGCACAACGACGCGGTGACCCTGGCCAATCCATCCGGCCAGACCAGGACCATCGGACGCTCAGGCCCGCAAGCCAAGAAGGGCGATGGCGACTGGAATCTCCAGATCATCAACTTCAAGGGCCGGACCAAGCAGTTCGAGCTCGGCGAGATCGGCGCCTCAAGCGAGACGTTTCTGAACAAAGAGGTCTATTGGCGCGGCTGGACTCACTATCCCGCGCAACTCATTCCGAGCGACGGCACGACAGTCCAGACCTTTGATCGCCCGTCGAGCACATGCCCCGCCACCTTCCACGAACTGCGTCACACCAACGGCAACAACATCGAAGCGATGGTCATGTATGGTTTGACCGACAAAAAGCCGGACGAACTGACCTCCTTGAACCGTTCTTGGAACTTCGCACCCGCCGTCACGGATACGAAAGGCTGCGATTCCCTCGGCTACGAGAAACGGGAACGCGCCTTCAAATTTGCGAAGACCACCGGTCCCATCGCCTTCACGCTACGCGCCAGCAAGGAGCAACCGCTGGAAAATCCCGCGATCATCATTGCCAATTGGGGCAGCCCGAACAGCAGCGTGACTTTGAAAATCAACGGTCAGGCCAAAACGCAAGGCGTGGATTATCGGTCAGGCATCGAGGTGGACACGGACGGATCATACGCGCTTGTGCTCTGGTTGCCGTTGTCCACGACCGAAACGGCTTCGATTGAAGTTGGTGGCAGGAAGTGAGGCGGCCATGAGAAAACACGCTTCAGCATTGCAAACTTCCGTCGATGATTTCCAACAACTGCCCTGCTCAAACCATGAAACTACCCCCGACCTCTTGTTTTCTTTTCCTCCTCCTCGCCGCGCTTCTGCCGCTTGGCGCCGCCGAATCCTCCCGCGAGCGCCTGTCCTTTGACCATGGGTGGCTCTTCCACAAAGGAGACATTCCGTTTCCGGAGGTGAAAGGGCATTACATCACCTATACGAGCGCCAAGGCTGGGGCCGCTTCTGGTGCGGCGGGCCAGGCCTTCGACGACTCCGATTGGCAACCGGTCGACCTCCCGCACGATTGGGCCTCCGAGTCGCCGATCGAGAAGGATGCCAATATCGCCCAAGGCTATCGCAAACGCGGCTTCGGTTGGTATCGCCGGCATTTTCAGGTCGATCCCGCCGATCCCGGCAAGCATTTCGAACTCCAATTCGACGGCGTCTCCACGCACTGCACCGTTTGGGTGAATGGCACGGTCGTGCATCGCAATTGGTGCGGCTACACCTCGTTCTCCGCCGACATCACTCCGCTGCTCAAATACGGGAAAGAGTTTAACACCGTGGCAATGCGTGTCGATGCCGAGGCCCAGGAGGGCTGGTGGTATGAAGGAGCGGGAATTTACCGCCACACTTGGCTGGTGAAGCGCTCGCCCGTTCACATCGGCACCGATGGCGTCTTCGCCCAGCCTGTGAGGGGTCCGGATGGTCAATGGTCGATCCCCGCCGAGGTCACTCTCGCCAACTCGGGTGGAAAAACCGCCACGGCCACGGTGGAGGTCACGCTCCTTGATCCCGACGGCAAGCCCGTTGCCATGGCATCACAATCCTGCGATGTCGCCGTCCTCGGCGAGGCGACGGTCAAGCTCACTCTGGCGGTCAAAAATCCACGCCTGTGGTCGGTGGATTCGCCGACGATGTATTCGGTGAAAACCGTCCTAAAAGACGGCGAACGGATTTTGGATGAAACGGTTGCGCCTGCTGGATTTCGCACGCTGCGCTTTGACGCCGCGACCGGATTTTACCTCAACGACAAGCCGCTCAAAATCCAAGGCGTGTGCGTCCATCAAGACCACGCCGGCGTAGGTGTGGCGATGCCTGACGCGATGTGGGAATTCCGAGTTCGCAAGCTCAAGGAAATGGGCGTGAATGCCATTCGTTGCTCGCACCACCCGCCCGCCGCCGAGTTTCTCCATGTCTGCGACCGCATGGGCATGCTGGTGATGGATGAGGTGAGAAATTTCAACACCTCGCCGGAATACATTCGCCAGCTCGAATGGATGGTCCGCCGCGACCGCAGCCACCCAAGTGTTTTCATGTGGTCGGTGTTCAACGAGGAGCCGTTCCAAGGAACCGAGGTCGGCTACGAAATGACCCGCCGCCTGGTCGCGGCCGTGAAGCGTCTCGACACCACCCGCCCTGTCACTGCCGCGATGAATTTTGGATTTATGAACCCGATCAATGTCTCGCAGGCCGTGGATGTGATGGGATTCAATTACCAACAGAAGAACTACGATGCCTTTCACAAGCTGAATCCGAATCTGCCGGTCCTCAGCTCCGAGGACACCTCCGCCTTCATCACGCGCGGCGAGTATGAGACCAACAAGGAAAAGCACACGGCCGACTCGCGCGACACCTTCGCGGCCCGTTGGGGAGCGTCGCACCGCGTGGGTTGGAAGAAGATCGCCGAGCGCCCATTCATTGCGGGTGGGTTTGTCTGGACCGGCTTCGACTACGCGGGCGAGCCGACGCCCTTCGAGTGGCCGAGCGTCAGTTCGTCTTTCGGCATTTTGGATCTTTGCGGGTTTCCCAAGTCCGCGTTTTACATCCATCAGGCCCATTGGCGAAAAGACATCGATGTGCTCGAGTTGATCCCGCACTGGAACTGGAGCGGACGCGAGGGGCAGACCATCCAAGTGATGGCCCTCTCCAACGCGGATTCGGTGGAACTTTTCCTGAATGGAAAATCCCTCGGCGAAAAACCGGTCGATCCCTTCGAGATGGTTCATTGGGATGTGGTCTATGAGGCCGGCGCGTTGCTGGCTGTGGGAAAAAAGAACGGGCGCGAGGTTTCGCGTAAACTGGTCGAAACGACGGGGGACGCCGTGGCGCTCGAGCTTCTTCCTGACAGGAAATCTCTCGCTGGCGATGGCGAGGATGCTATGCCGCTCACCGTCCGTGCGGTGGATGCCAAGGGGCGTGAGGTTCCGACGGCGATGAATCCCGTGAAGTTTTCGCTCCAAGGCCCAGCGGACATCATTGGCCTCGGCAATGGCGATCCGCGTTGCCACGAGCCCCAGAAGGGCGATCAGCGCTCGCTCTTCAACGGACTCGCCCAAGTCATCCTGCAAACCCGCCTCGCCAGCTCGGGCGATGTCATCTTGCGCGCCGAGTCCGCTGGCCTTGCACCTGCTGAAATCAAAATCCCTGTGGCAGCGGTCCGAGCGTCTCCGGCGTTTCCGACCGCCCGCTACGAGCAACGCATCGAGCTCTGGAAAGCCGCTTCCGGTTTCACAACGAAGCCCGACCCATTGATGAAAGCGGAAAACAACGACATGAACTCGTGGGTGGGAGTCACGGTCGGCACACCGCTGACACGCAATGTTGGGTCGTGGAGCATCTTCTCTGGAAGCTTCGAGCCATTTGCCAACCTACAGCGCAGCGGCGGGGTGTTGAAGTTCGGCGGGTTGCTTGGCAAGGCCGAGGTGTGGATCGACAGCAAACTCGCGGCAACGAAATCGGAATATGAAAATGCCCCGCTCGTAGCTCCCTTCGCGCCGGGCAATTCGATGCGCTCGGTGCGCATTCTCTTTGAGAGTGATGGAGGTAAGCCGCTCGGGCTCACCGCGCCAGTCTCCGCCGTGCCGTCCGGAGTCGCCAAATGACGCGTTGATAAAGGATTACACCATGAACAAACTCACAACCCTCACGGCTCTCTTGCCGGAGCCAGCAGCTTATTGAAACTTCTGCTGGGCTGCACCGCCTGCGTAACTGAATGATGAATAAAAGATCCAAAGAGGCTTGCCGCGTAGCGAGTTTGGCCAATGATTGCTTTCCTAACTATTTTCTAATTTCCTAACTATAACAATCATGAAAAACATCCTGTCTTGTCTGCTCAGCGGCGCGGTTACCGGTCTGACGATTGCACAATGCCCAGCTGAAGATGGAATTCCGAAAGGTGCCCTCGAAAAAATCATCGAGTCGCTGCCGGACAAACCCTACGCCAAACCCGTCAAGCCACGGAAGTTGCTGGTTTTCAGTAAAACCAATGGTTTCCGCCACGCATCCATCCCCACCGGTCGGCTTTCTCTTACCGAAATGGGCCGTAAAACCGGCGCATTCGAGACGGTGATTTCCGACGATATCGCCGAGTTTGAGGCGGATCGGCTGAATACCTATGATGCGGTGTGCTTTCTGAGCCCCACCCAGAATGTGTTCGGCCCCGACAAAAAGGCATTGCCCACGATGAGCGCTGCCGAGAAAGCCGAGGCCGCCACCCGCGAGGCACGGCTTAAGGAAAACCTGATGAAATTCATCAAGTCCGGTCGCGGCTACATCGGCATCCACGCCGCCACCGATTGTTGCCAACAATGGCCTGAATACGGCAAAATGGTGAACGGATACTTCGATGGTCATCCATGGAACGCGAAATGCGACGTGAGCGTGAAGGTGGAACCCGGCCAGGAAAAGCATCCACTCGTCGCGATGTTCGAGGGTAAAAATGTCGAATTCCCGGAGGAGATCTACCAGCTCAAGGACCCCTACGACTCCAAGGCGGTTCACATGTTGCTGCGCCTGGACACAGAGAAGACCGACATGAAGCGAGTTGGCATCAAGCGCACGGACAATGATTTCGGCATCGCATGGGCCCGCCACTGGGAAAAAGGCCGCGTATTCTATTGCTCGCTAGGTCACAATCACGAGATTTACTGGAATCCCAAAGTGGTCCGCCACTACCTCGCTGGCATCCAGTGGGCACTTGGCGACTACAAGGTGGAAGTGAATGGCGGCAAGTGATTTTTTGAGGTTTTTAAAAATCTCAAAGCTAACTTTCCGGTCAAGCACGGCGGATTTTTGCATGGAGCCAGAAATGGCGACCATCGGGATGGATTGACGATTGTTGGGTGACGATTGTTGATTTTTGATGGGAAGAGAAAGAATCTGCACCCCGGTTACTTGGAAAACCGAGCGAGATCTGCCACCGCACAGCGTCGCATCTGATTCTCGGAAAATCTGCGGGCATCCTGTGAACACAGGATAGACGACCCTAAAAAAAAGGCTACGTTTTGATCTTAACCTCGGCGAATGCTCATTTCCCGAGTTCTGAAAATATCCGTTAAACCCTAACAAAAACCTTCTTTTTCCTGCCTCTGGGCTAACAGCAGCTCCTTCAACCGCGTTCACGCCAAAAGTAAAATCCAAATAAAAATCCATCGCAACCCCACAACCACCAGTCATGAAACCTACCTATCTCAAAAATCGCTTCCTCCTTCTCCAGACCTCCGCCGCGCTCGCGCTGCTGATCAATAGCGCCACGGCCGCCACTTGGACTTGGACTGGTACGGGTGGTAATCTTTGGACGACGACTACTAGCTGGACTCCTGCCTCCACTCCTGCGGTAGCCAACACCACCGACGTCATTATTGGTGGGATCAATAATGTTGGCATGTATGCGAACACCCTTTCCCCCACCATCAAATCGCTGACGTTTGATGACACTAACGATGCGAACACCACGTTAAATTTAAGCACCACCAATTCTAACTCGGCCAGCCGAACTCTGACATTTTCTTCAGACGTAGGCAATGCAACTTTGACTGTGGCAGCCGGCTCTACTGGAGATAAGACTATTAACCGCCCTGGTACCGCGATCGCTAGCATTGCCCTTACGAGTTCGCTGAATATTGTTCACAACGGCAGCGGGAATCTTACCTTTGGGGGGCTGACGAGCACCTCAGGCGCTGGTGGTATCAACAAATCCGGCACTGGCACACTTTTCCTCGCCGGCAGCAACACCTACACCGGCGCGACCACGATCAGCGGCGGTACGCTGTCGCTTGGCACCGGCGGCACCGCGGGCAACCTTACTGCCACCAGCGCCATCACCAACAACAGCAACCTTACCATCAACCGCAGTGATGCATTCAGCCAGGCCACCGACCTCGGAGCGGGCGTCGCTATCACGGGCGCGGGCAACTTCACCCAAGCAGGTACCGGCACCACCACCCTCACGGCGGCGAACACCTACACCGGAGACACCCTAGTCAGCGCAGGGACTCTGAAATTTGCAAAAACCGCATCGTTCTACAGCAACGTGATCGATGCCACGACTGGAGCCAAACTCACCGTAAACTCGGGCGGCATCGCCGCCTTCAATGTCGGTGGCACGGGTGAGTTCACCGAAGCGAACATCAACACACTACTCGGAGCCAGCACTGGCACGGTTGGATTCAAAACCGGTTCGGTTCTCGGACTGGACACCACGAATGCCAGTGGTGGCAATTTCACCCCCGCAGGAACCCTCGCCAACCCGACCGGTAGCACCTCACTCGGTCTGACTAAACTCGGCACCGGCACGCTGACGCTCAACGGTATCAACTCCACCTACACCGGTCTCACCACCGTCAGCAGCGGGACGCTTTTCCTCGGTCATCCGACCGACACGCTTTCCAGCAGTTCGGCCATCACGGTGGATGGGGCCACTGCAGTGCTCGCCATCGCGGGTAACAGCGACACGGTCGGCGTGGTGAGTCTGAAAAACGGTGGATCCATCACCGGCACGGGCGGCACGTTGACAGGAGCTAGCTACGCGGTGGAATCCGGCAGCGTTTCCGCCACCCTCGGCGGCGCAGGCATTGCCTTGACCAAATCCACTGCGGGCACGGTGACCCTCTCCGGTAACAATACCTACACCGGCACCACCACGCTCAGCGCGGGTATTCTTAATGTGGGCGTGGCGGAAAGCGTCGGAGTCTCCGGTCCGCTTGGTAATTCTGCCTCGGCCAATCCAGGTTCCATCGTCTTCGGTGGCGGCACGCTGCAATACTCCGCCGCCAACACCCATGACTACTCGGGACGTTTCAGCACGGCCGCAGGCCAAGCCTACAGTGTCAATACCAACGGGCAAAACGTGACCTGGGCCACGAACCTGACCGGGAGTGGCGTCACCCTGACCAAGACCACCGGCGGAGGCAACCTCACCCTCACCGGTAATAACACCTTCACCGGCGGTGTGTTTATCGGCACCCCTGGCTCGAATGGCGCAGTCATCGCCGGTCACAACAATGCCCTAGGCACCGGCACGGCCACCCTCAATAGCAATTACTCCTCACTCCTGCTCGCCAACGGCATCACGATCAGTAACGCCCTCACCGTCGGTGCCCAGGCCAACATCAAGACCCTCGGACTCCTGAGTGGGGCCACTTCCGGCACTTACGCGGGTAACATCACCAACAGCGAAGAAAACAGCGGCAACTTTGAAATGTATGCCGACACCGGCGGCACCTTTACCGTTTCGGGCATCATCAGCAGTGGCGTTGCCACTGCCGGCTTAAAGAAGACCGGTGCAGGCACCGTCGTCCTCACCGCTGCGAACACCTACACCGGCGGCACCACCCTCTCGGCGGGCACGCTATCACTCGGCAACGGCGGCACCACGGGCAGGCTTGCGGCCACCACCGCCATCGCCACCGTCGCCGCTGGAAACCTGATCATCAACCGCAGTGATGCCTTCAGCCAGGCCACCGACCTCGGAGCGGGCGTCGCCATCACAGGCGCGGGCAACTTCACCCAAGCAGGTACCGGCACCACCACCCTCACGGCGGCGAACACCTACACCGGCGCGACTGCTGTCAACGCAGGCACACTGACACTTGGCTCCACCGGTTCCATTGCCGCGAGCTCCTCGGTTGCAATCGGTGCGGCAGGAGGTCTCGATACCACTGCCAAGGCCACCTACACGATTTCCGGCGCACAGCCGCTTGCCCTTGGCATTGACGCAACCGGCTCCGGCTCCAGCGGCAAGATCGTGGCGGCGGGTCTCAATATTTCGAGTGCCGTGGTTAGCTACAACATCACCGGCACACCGAATGATCCGGTCTACGTGCTCGCCACTTACACCGGCCTGACCGGCACCTTCGCCACGGTGCCAGCCCCACCAACGGGCTACACCCTCAACTACGCCTACGAAGGCAACAAGATCGCCTTGGTTCAGTCTGCCACCAACAACTATGCCTCATGGGCGAACGCCAATGGCATCCCCGGCGAACCCGCTTCTGGCGACTTCGAAAACGACGGCATCACCAACATCGTGGAATACGCCCTTGGCACCAGTCCAACGGTCTCCACCCAGCCCGCAGGCGTGCTCTCGGGTAACGTGATCACCTTCACCAAGGGTGCCGCCGCCATTGCCAATGGTGACGTCTCCTGGGTCATTGAAACCTCGCAGACTCTTGCCGCCGCTTCTTGGACAGCGGTGGTCACCCAGCCTGCGGCAGATCCCGCCCTAACCATTTCCTACACCCTAACCCCCAGCACCCCGGAGAAAAACTTCGCCCGCCTCAAAGTCATCCAGATCCCCTGATCTTCAATCTCGAAGTTCGAACCATAATCAGTTGACCATCATGTGAACACATGATGGTCAACCCCGAAAAAAACGCTATGGTTTGATCTTTGGCCCAGCAACAGAGAAGTCCCACAGTTCTGAAAATACCCACCAAACCCTGCTAAAAACCAATCCCCATTTCAGAAGCCCATATGAAAATTCAATACCGCAAAAACAGCCTCATCCCCCTTACCGCAGCGTTCGCGCTGTTGGTCAATAGCGCCACGGCTCTAACCATCACTTGGAATGGTGCGGCGGGTGGGACGGGAAATTGGAATGCAGCCAACTGGGTAGCGGGCACTCCCGTGGCCGGTGACTTGCTCCAATTCGGAGGCGTCACTACGACGACCACGAACAACAACTTAACCGCCGACACCAGCTTCTCAGGCATCAACCTCACCAACAATGGATCTGCGGGTCAAACATCGGCCTTCACCCTAGCGGGCAATCGGATCACCCTCGGCGGCAACATCGTCACCACTGTGGTCACCGGGACGGCTCTCACCGACACCATCAGCCTTGCTATGGTTCTCGATGGCAACCGCAGCATAACCACCAACTCCCCCCACAACCTCAGCATCTCCGGAGTCATCAGTGAAACCGGCGGCGCCCGCACCCTGACCAAGATCGGCGGAGGCACCCTCACCCTGACCGGTAACAACACCTTTTCCGGCGGTATTAACTGGAGCTCCACAAGCGGCACAGTCATCGCCGGTCACAACAATGCCCTCGGTAGCGGCACGGTCGGCCTCAATGGCACCGGCGGCTTGCTCCTGCTTACCGACGGCATCACGATCAACAACGCCCTCGCCGTCGGTGGCCAAGGCAATAACAAGGGCCTCGCTCTCCAGACCGGGGCCACTTCCGGCACTTACGCGGGTAACATCACCAACAGCGAAGAAGTCGGCGCCAACTTTGACCTGAGTGCCGACACCGGCGGCACCTTGACCGTCTCGGGTGTCATCAGCGCTGGTAATGTCGCTGCTGGCTTCGAAAAGACCGGCGCAGGCACCGTCATCCTCACAGGTGCGAACACCTACACTGGCGGCACCACTCTTACGACGGGCACGCTATCACTCGGCAACGGCGGAACCACGGGCAGACTGGCGGCCACCTCCGCCATCGCCATCGGCGCCGCCGGCAACCTGACCATCAACCGCAGTGATGCGTTCAGCCAGGCCACCGACCTCGGGGCGGGCGTTTTAATTTCGGGCGCGGGTAGCTTCACTCAGGCGGGTGCTGGCACCACCACCCTCACGGCGGCAAACACCTACACCGGCGTGACCACGATTAAAAACGGCAAGTTGGCCCTAGATGGAGCTGCAAATCGTCTGGCAGTCACAGGCGCTGTTGTTCTGGGCGACACCAGCACCGCTGGCAAACTGGTCCTCGGCGGCACGACGGTAGTTAATCAGACCCTCACCGCTCTGACGACGACCGGTTCGGGTGGATCGGTGGTGGGCGGAAATGCCACAAACTCAACGCTCACGCTAAACATTGCCAGCAGCAACACCTTCGCCGGCACCCTCGGCGGTGCGGGCACGAATGAGAACAACCTCTCCCTCACCAAGACCGGCACCGGCACCCTGACGCTCAGCAACATAGCCAACACCTTCAACGGTCAACTCCTTGTGGATGCCGGTACGGTCCAAGTCACCAAGCTCGAGAATACTGGAACCGCAAGCAGCACCGGTTCGGGCGCCGCCTCGATCCGTCTGGGCGCTACTGCCACCGCCACCCTCGAATACAATGGCACCAACGACAGCTCTAGCAACCGGCAATTCCAAGTCGGCAATAACGCAGCCAACGCGTTCGGAGCGACCATTCTTAACAACAGTGCCTCTGGCAAACTCATATTCACCGGCGCCAATTTCAGCGCACCGGCCAGCTCCGCCGCCACGACAGCCCGTATGCTGACCCTCGGCGGCAGCTACACCGGGGCAGCCAACGAAATCCAAGGCGCCATCAGCGACAACACCGCCGCCGCTGTCTCGCTCACCAAGACTGGGGCAAGCACTTGGAAGCTCTCCGGCACCAACACCTACACCGGCGTGACCAACATCACTGGTGGTGCGCTCGCAGTGAACGGATCGCTTGCCAACACTTCCACCACCGTCGGCACGGGAGCTACCCTCCAAGGCAGCGGCAGCATCGGCGGATCGGTCACCGTGCAGGGCGGTGGCACCCTTGCCGCAGGCAATAGTATCGAGAGCCTCACAACCGGAGCCTTGAGCTTGCAGGCCCTCTCTACCTTCGCCTATGAGCTTAACAATGGGGCGGCAGCCAGCGTGGCCGGCGATCTGACGGCGGTGACCGGTAACCTGACGCTCGACCTGACCAATGCGGCAATCCTCACGCTCACCGAACTAGGCTCAGGTTCTTGGTCTGCCGGTGAAAAACTGACCCTCATCAGCTACTCCGGCGTATGGAATAACGGTCTTTTCAACTACGGCGGCAGCACTCTCGCGAACAATTCTACCTTCACCTTTAGCGGCATGGACTGGGCGTTCAACTACAACGACACCGTAGCGGGCACGAACTATACCAGCGACTTGACCGGCAGCAATTTTGTAACCATGACGGCCGTCCCCGAGCCGAACGTCGCCGCGCTGCTTGGTGGTCTCGGCACCCTCGCGCTGCTACGCCGCCGTCGATGTGGCCTCAAAATGCAGTGACGCGTTTCCGAGGCGTCGCTTCCTTGCCGGTCGCCAGTCTATTCGCCAAACGAACACTGATTTGCTGCATGATTAGTTGCCGAGGGCTAGGTCCAAACCCTCCAATCCGCGACAAAATGCCCTTCAAATTCCCAACGAATCTCCGATAAAGAGCGGTGTCACAGGTCAAAATCCCGCAACAAAGAAAAAACAAAAAACAGCAAAAAATGCTCATGAAATCAACGATTGCAGCACGGACGGCCGAAGAATCAATAGTTGGCTCAGCTGACAGCGATCCAGCCAACCTTATCCGTCACCGTCACAATCAACAGCTACGCATCTTGGTTAACGCTCTACCCTTGATTGAATGACACAGGCCCCGTGGAAGATCCGGAAGAGGATGGAACCAGAAACCGTCTCGAGTATGTACTCAATGGCAATCCTCTAGAGGCTTACCTCGAAATTCTACCCCGGCTTGACGCGACTGCGGAGGATACGACACAAGTGTTCCAGTATGGTTCCTCGCTATCAGGTTGGACTGACGTGAACCTATCACGAATCCCACAGCGCCGGAGGTCGCCCTCGGCACTGTTACTGGCGGCTAGCAGACAATCACCGTGACCATTAGCAAGAGTATGGCGGCAGGCTGCAATCTGTTTGGAAGACTCAAGAGAGCCACCATTCCGTTAACGCCATCATCCACCACACTGCCAAGGACATCCAATACCCATGAACAAACCCAGCATCTTCACCACTCCTGACGGAAAGAATCACCTCGTCACCTTCGCCCTCGTCAGTTCGCTATTCCTCCTCTGGGGGTTTTGCAACGGCATGATCGATGTGATGGACAAGCACTTCCAACAGGAACTCAACCTCACGCTCGCCCAGTCCGCCTGGGTGCAATTCGCCCACTACCTAGGATATTTCCTCATGGCGATGCCCGCTGGTTGGCTCGCCAGCAAACTCGGCTACAAGGGCGGCATCATCGCCGGATTGTTGATGGTCGCGGTCGGCGGATTCTGGTTCATTCCAGCCACCAAAATCGCAACCTTCCCCGCATTCCTGCTAGGCGTCTGCGTGATCGCATCCGGCCTCACCTTCCTGGAGACCGTCGCCAACCCTTATTCCACCGTCCTCGGGCCGAAACAATACGCAGCCACCCGCATCAATCTCGCCCAGTCCTGCAATGGTATCGGCTGGATCTTCGGCCCCATCGCCGGTGCCGCTTTCTTCTATGGCAAAGACGCCAGCGGACAAAGCACCGGCTCGGAAACCCTGTGGATCCCTTACGCCGCCATCGGTGGGTTTGTCCTCATCCTCGCGGTGATCTTCTCGTTTTGCAAACTGCCCGACATCAAGTCGGACGATGAATTCCACCTCGATGACGCTGGCCCCGCAGGCAATGCCCCTATCGCTAACCGTGGCTTGGCCATGAGCTTACTGTGGCTGAACATCGTCGTGCTGTCCGTCGCAGTCGGCATGATCGTTTCCGCCGTCGTCGCCATTCCCTCAGTCGGGAAACCCCTCGGACTCACCGAATCCCAGGCGCTCTGGTCGGCCTCTGGCGTGCTACTCGCCATTGGCACGGTGGTCTTTGCCATGAAGAACCGCGGAATCTCAAACCATAGCATCTGGAGCCATCCGCATTTTTCAGGGGCCACGCTAACCCAGTTTTTCTACGTAGCCGCGCAGTGCGGGGTCTTCGCCTATTTCATCAACTATATGACATCGCAAATTCCCGCCGTCCCGGACGCGTGGAAGGCCGGCTCGTTCGGTAACTGGTTTGAAATCCACAAGACCGGCGTCCTCGGCTTGAGCGACAAGGGAGCTTCGACACTCGCCTCCGTTGGCTTCATCTTCTTCCTTGCCGGCCGCTTCATCGGCGCCGGATTGCTGAAGAAATTCTCCGCTCACAAGGTGCTCGGCACCTTCGCCATCGCCGCCGCCGTATGCAGCCTGTTGGTTTTTCTAAAACTCGGCTGGGCCTCCGCAATCGCGCTGTTCCTCAGCTACTTCTTCATGTCCATCATGTTTCCCACGATCTTCTCGCTCGGCATCCACGGCCTCGGCAGCCGCGCGAAGAACGCCTCCTCTTTCATCGTCATGGCCATCATGGGCGGCGCCATCATGCCCAAGCTGATGGGCCATGTCGCCGACACCAGCAAGGACGGCATGTCCGCCGGATTCATCGTCCCGCTCGTCTGCTTCATCTGGGTCGCCGGCTACGGACTCTTCTGGAGCAAACTCAGCGGTTCAGAAGGTGTGCTTGGAGCGAGCGTCACAAAGGGCCATTGATCAGGCTTTGCCGTAAAGCGGACCGTAATTTGAACAAGCGCGGAAGTCGGCTCCTTCGAGGTCAGTCGTGCCAAACGCAGTCCATGCGCT
>JAPJNB010000029.1 GCA_026461385.1 Akkermansiaceae bacterium | reverse complement strand
CCGTAATCGCCACTTAAGCCTCCGTAATCGACGCTTAAGCCTCCGTAATCGCTGATGGGCGATCGTCGGTGATGGTGTGGTCACTTCTGGAGATTGGGGTCAACGGATCATTCGAGCTTGGAAGTTTGGCGATTGCGGATTTCTCTTGAAGTATGGACGCGATCCGAATCCGTGGGGCACGGCAGCATCATTTGAAGAATATCGACGTCGATATTCCTCGGGGGAAGCTGGTGGTGATTTCTGGGCCAAGTGGGTCGGGGAAATCGTCTTTGGCATTTCACACCTTGTATGCCGAAGGGCAGCGGCGTTATGTGGAATCCCTGTCGGTTTACGCGCGCCAGTTTTTGGATCAACTGGATAAGCCTGATGTCGATTCGATCGAGGGCCTGAGTCCGGCGATCGCGATCGAGCAACGTGGCGGCGGGTTGAATCCGCGGTCGACGGTGGCAACGACGACGGAGATTTACGATTACTTGAGGGTCTTGTGGGCGGCGGCGGGGATTCCGCATGACCCTGAGACGGGAGAGCGTTTGGCGAGGATGACCGCGGCGGATATCGTGAGAGCGCTGGGGGAGATGGAAGAGGGCACCAAGGTGGTGTTGCTGGCGCCATTGCCGCATGAGGAGTTGGAAGATCCAGTTCGGTTGTTAGGAGATTTGCAGCGGCAGGGATACATCCGAGTGCGGGTGGATGGTGAGGTGATGGAAATGGATGATGCCATTTTGCGGGGGCCAGAGCATCCGACGGCGGTTGAGATCGTGGTGGATCGATTGGTGATTCGTGGTGGCGTGGAGTCTCGTCTTGCGGACTCCGTCGAGACGGCACTGCGGCTCTGTGGTGCGGAGGCGCGTGCGGCAATTCAGGCGGTGGGCTCGGATGCTTGGAGTGATCTAACATTCCAGACATCGTACCGCAATCCACGCACGGGCTGGATCGTGGGTGAGATTTCACCCAAGCATTTCTCCTTTAATTCGCACCTCGGGGCTTGCGAGGTTTGTGAAGGACTTGGGACGGAAATGTATTGTGATGCGAGTCTTTTAGAAAAGGGTGAGGACGCGGAACAAACATGGATGCGGTACCGTGAAGCCAAGTCTGAGATCACGCGGCGGAAGTTGGCCAAGTTCATGGCGCATCGTCCATGCGGTGCGTGCCGTGGGCAGCGCTTGAAGCCTGAGTGGCTGGCGGTCAAGGTCGAGGGCTTGGACGGGCGCTGGTTGGGAATCCAGGAATTCTGCGAGCTGGGAGTGGCGGATGCGATGCGCTGGATCGATGGATTTAACGCGGAGTCATCCAAGGTTGAGGTTTGCAAGCGGCTGGCGACCGATGTGCGGACGCGTTTGGCATTTTTAGAAGAGGTCGGGTTGGATTATTTAACACTTCAGCGGACCAGTGGCTCGTTGTCGGGTGGTGAAGCGCAGCGGATTCGGTTAGCGACCCAGCTGGGGGCCGGGCTTTCGGGGGTGATTTATGTTTTAGATGAACCAAGTATTGGACTGCATGCTGCGGATACGGCGCGTTTGATCCGGGCACTGATTCGGCTGCGTGATTTAGGAAATACGGTGGTGGTGGTGGAGCATGATGAGGAGATCATTCGCGCGGCCGACTGGTTGATCGACATCGGGCCGGGCGCGGGGGCGGCGGGTGGTGAAATTTTGGCGGCAGGGGTACCGATGCAATTGAGCTCGCCGACGGGTGAGTGGTTGCGGAGTAAGGCGGGATCGATTGCGACGCTTGCATCGCCCCTGCCAGTTGCGGGGAAATTGTGGATCCGTGGAGCCCGTGAGCACAACTTGAAGAACCTCGACGTGGCGATTCCACTGGGGCGGTTGGTTTCTTTGAGTGGTCCGAGTGGCAGTGGGAAATCCACGCTGGCGGATGACATTTTACGCCGGGCGCTCGTAAGGCATTTTCATGGATCGGGGGAATTGCCGGGGTTGCACGATGGCATCGATGGATTGGAGCAGATTGAGAAATGCGTGGTGGCAGACCAGTCGCCGATTGGCCGTAGCCCGCGCTCGAATCCGGCGACGTTCACGGGGGTCTTCGATTGGGTGAGAGATCTTTTTACCAAGTTGAGTTTATCGAAGCAGCGAGGTTATGGGCCGGGGCGGTTCAGCTTCAATGCTGCTGGGGGCCGATGTGAGCGGTGTCAGGGCAATGGGCGATTGAAGATTGAGATGCATTTCCTGCCTGATGCGTGGGTGGTTTGTCCGGCGTGTGGAGGGAGGCGGTTCAATCGGGAGACGCTTGAGGTAACCTACAAGGGAAAGTCGATTGCCGAGGTGCTCGGATTATCGGTGAGCGAGGCACGGGTGTTTTTCCGGCCGATCCCGAAGATCCACCGGATTCTGGAAATTCTTGAAGAGCTAGGTCTCGGGTATTTGCAGCTTGGCCAACCCGCCAACACCCTCTCGGGTGGGGAGGCGCAACGGTTGAAGCTGGCGGTTGAGTTGGCCCGGCCGGCATCACCTCACACCCTGTATCTTTTTGATGAGCCGACGACTGGGCTGCATTTCGGCGACGTGGAGAAATTGCTCGCTGCGTTTCTCCGGCTGCGAGATGCGGGGCATAGCGTGTTGGTGATCGAGCACCATCTGGATGTGATTGCTGCCTCGGACTGGGTCATTGAGCTGGGGCCGGGGGGCGGTCTTCATGGTGGAGCGCTCGTTGCGGAGGGTCCGCCATCCGTGATCCAGAAAAACAAAAAATCACCCACGGGGCGTGCGCTGGCCAAGCGAGGATGAGGTGGTGAGGCCGATCTGCCGACGGAGTTAGCAGAGATTTTCTCAATTTCCGGTGGACAATTCTGTGGTTGGAAGGTAACGACTTCCTCCCGATGCGAGATTCGCATTCTGGAAATTTTGGCAGTGTAGCTCAGCGGTAGAGCAGAGGACTCATAAGCCTTTGGTCGGCGGTTCAAATCCGCCCCCTGCCACCAATTTCCCATCCAAGGCTTCGCGCGTGGGATTTTCGCTATCGCCTAAGGTAGCGGTGAGAAGCTGGATCATCACATCGGCGGCTTGTTTTCCTGTCTGGAGAACTTCGTGATGGTTTAAAGTTTCTCCAGTGATGCCTGCGGCCCAGTTGGTGAGGCAAGAAAATGCCACCACGGGAAGCCCGAGCGAGCGCGCTTGGATCGTTTCTAGCACGGTGCTCATGCCGACGGCATCAGCACCGAGTGCGTGGAGCATCCGGATTTCTGCTGGGGTCTCATACTGCGGTCCGCGCAGGCCAGCATAGACGCCCTCGTGAAGGGAGATTCCCAGCGCAAGAGCTTGTGCGCGGAACCTGGCCCGCCAATCGGCATCATAGGCCACCGAGAGGTCAATGAAATCTGCGCCCACGAGCGGTGAGGTCCCCGTCAGGTTGAGGTGGTCGCTCAGCATCATCCAGCTGCCTGGGGCAAATGCAGGATTCAGGGTGCCCGCCGCGTTGGTGAGCACGAACTTTTGAGCGCCTTGCGCCGCCATCCAGCGAATTCCTGCGGTCACCTCGCGCGCTCCGTGGCCTTCGTAGAGATGCACTCGGCCTTTCATGAGAATCACGGGCGTGCCATTCAGTGATCCAAAAACAAAGGTGCCTGCGTGTCCGGGCACCGAGGAGGTTGGTAAACCGGCCTCCCCGAAGGAAATCTCGCGCTCCACCTCCACGGCGGCTGCCAACAGGCCCAACCCAGATCCTAAAACAATTCCGATCATGAAGGCGATATTAACGGAGCCGTTTCTGGATGGAATCCCAAACCACGCGTGATGAAAAACGGGCCCAGTCACTTCGCCGAGCCGTGAGATTATCCCTCAAGCGGGGAATTACCCTTGCTGCTTGCTCATGAGGGCTTCGATTTCATCCACCTCGATCGGGATGTTGCCCATGAGGTCAAAATTTGAATCCTTACCGATCAAGTAGTCGTTTTCCAAACGCACGCCCATGCCCTCCTCACGGATGTAGATGCCTGGCTCGATCGTGAACACCATGCCCTCGGCGATTGGCTCGTGGGGTGGGCTGACATCGTGAACATCCAGTCCCAAGTGGTGGGAGGTCCCGTGCATGAAATATTTTTTGACGAGTGCCTTGTCGGGGCCTTGCGCCTTGGCCTCCTCGGCGGTGAACAGGCCGAGGCCGATGAGCTCGTGCTCCATAATCTCGACGACTTGCTTCTGGTATTCCATCAAAGTGGTGCCGGGGCGTAAAATCTCATTGGCCGCGCGCAAGACGCGGAGAACCGCGTTGTAAACGTCGCGCTGGCGTGGAGTGAATTTGCCATTGGCGGGTACCGTCCGAGTGAGGTCAGACGCCCACCCAGCGTATTCGGCCGCCACATCCATGAGGATCAAGTCGCCATCTTTGCAGATTTGGTCGTTGTCCACGTAGTGAAGCACGCAGGCATTTTTCCCGGTGCCGATGATGGGCGTGTAGGCGAAGCCACGCGAGCCCCGGCGGACGAACTCGTGGAGGAGCTCAGCCTCGATTTCCCACTCGCCGACACCGGGCTTGATGAAGCCCAAGGCCCTTCTGAAACCCGCTTCGGTGATGTCGCACGCTTGCTGTAGCATTTTGATTTCTTCCGGATCTTTGGTGATCCGCAGGCGATGGAGAAGGGGGGCAAGCCGCTCGTAGCGATGCAGTGGGTAACGGGCTTGGCAATCTTTGATGAATCTTGCATTGCAAGTTTCCACGATCACGCTGGCCCGCAGGTGTTCATTGGTCACCAAATAGATATTTTCTGCCTGCGGGGCGACGCGGTGGAGAAACGAATCGAAGTGCTGTGCCCATTCGACACGTTCGATGCCTGTCGCCGCGCGTGCTTGTTCCTTGCTGAGCTTTTCACCTTCCCAGATCGCGATGTGCTCGCTGGTTTCCTTCACAAATAAAATCTCCCGCTCTTTGGGATCACGGGCGTCGGGCATCAAAACCAGCGTGGTTTCCTCCTGATCAACGCCCGTTAGATAGAAGAGGTCGCTGTTTTGTTTGAAGGGCAGGGTGCCATCTGCATTGGTTGGGTAAATGTCGTTCGCGCGGAGAATGACCAAGCTGTTCGGCTTGAGCAGCTGGCGAAGATTTTGGCGATTGCGTACAAAAAGCTCAGGAGAAATGGGTTGGTAGCGCACGTCAAGATTCCACTTGATCCCCTGCCGGAGAGCAACACGGATTTTAAAATTTCATCCATTAGTTTTTTCGAATGGTTCAGGATTCCAATCCAACGGAGCTGATTCTTAGAAGAAACGCGCAATCGCTTGCCGAAAGGTCGATCTCGGGGTAGTTAGCGGTATCAAACGTCGATCTTTCAGTTTCCTGCTCGCCCGGCGATACCTCAATCCCCGCCGATCGATGTTGTCCTCATTCAGCTTGATTTCGCTGGTGGGGGTGATGCTTGGGGTGCTGGTGTTGGTGGTGGTGATGGCGGTTTATTCTGGGCTGGAGCGGAATGTGAAGGAGCGGCTGCTTGGCTTCACGCCGCATGTTTTGATCAATGGACTGGCGACAGCGCCGGGTTTGAAGATGACCGATTGGATGGAAATTGCGGCCAAGGCAAAGACCTGGCCTCACGTCCAAGCCGCCACCGCTTATGTCTCTGACAATGTCATCGTGGACGTGGCTTCTTGGCAGCGTCCGGTGCTTTTTCGGGGGGTCGATGCTTCGGATCCTGCTCAAGTTGAGGGGATTGCGAAAATGTTAGACCTAAAAGAACACCCGAGGTCCACCGCAGATTTGGGGATCGATGACCGTGTGGTCATTTCATCGATTTTGGCGGAGCAATTGCAGATCGGGGTGGGGGATCGGTTGCGCCTTTACTCGACCCGGAATTTCGAAGAGGTCATGCGCGCCTACAAGGTGGCCGAAAATCCACCTCTGCGTGAGGCATTTGCGGCCCAGTGGCAGGCGGCGTCCACCGCCATTTCCCGGGGCTGGAAGTCGGAGGGCGAGAATTTCACGCTGCCACTCGAGGTCTATCGATCGAATTATGCCACGCTCGATGCCATTCGCGGTGAAGGCATCCGCGAGCCTGAGCGGGAGATGCTCGCCAGCATTCTGGTGGCCATGGATTCGTCCGAAAAGGACGATGCTCGCGGAGTCTTTCGGTTTGATAGGCAAAGTAAATCGATCATCGATCAGGCCATCGCTGACTTAAACGTGACGGATGCCAAGGAAATGGATGGCGAGACGTTCAAAGGCCTGAAAAGTGTGGTGCTGCCGAAGGAGGCCGAAGTGATCGGGGTTTATCAAGCGTCGCAGATGGCGGTGACTCCCGACCTTTTCGTGCCGCTTCCGCTCGCGCAGGATCTTGCTGGGCTCGGACAGGCGGTGCAGGGGGTCGCATTGCGTCTCGATGACCCGTATCAAGCGGAGGCCTTCGCGACCGAGGCAAGGCGGGCACAGGGGCCGGAGTGGTCATTTGTCACGTGGGGGCAACAGGCGAGGCCATTTTTTACGCTGATCGAACAACAACGGGGGATGATGTACTTCATCCTCTCGTTCATTGTCGTCATTTCCGCGTTTTCGATGATGGCGGTTATGTTTACGGTCACGATCCAAAAGCGGCGGGAGATTGGGGTGATGATGGCGCTGGGTGCGGCTCCGAATCAGATCATTCGGGTTTTCCTCTATCAGGGGATGATTTTAGGCACCTTGGGCGGTATCCTTGGCGTGGGTCTCGGGCGCTTGGTCATTCATTTCCGAGGAAACATCCAGATGCTCCTGCGTGGGGTGGGTTTTGACCCATTCGCATCCTCATTCACTGGCTTTACCATTTTGCCTGCTCATCAAAACCCCCTTGAACAACTGACCTTTGCCTTCATGGCCTTCGTGCTGTGTTCGCTGGCCGCGCTTGTCCCCGCTTTTTTCGCTGCCCGTAGCGATGCGGCGAAATCCCTGAGAAACCTCTAAATCATGGAAGTCTGGATCATTCGCGATGGTGAGAAGGTCGGGCCGATGCACGATTTCGAGATCCGCCGAAAAATTGAGCTAAGAGAACTGCCTGCCGGGACGCTTGCTTGGCACGAGGGGCTCTTGGCTTGGAAACCGTTGGGAGAGATCGATCTTTTCGCGCGTGAGTTTGAAAAAGATCCTAATGCCAAGGTGACCGGCCCCAAATTTGCTAATTTCCCCCATTTGCCCTCGGACGCGCCCGCGACTCAGGTGCCGCCGACATCTCTGAAATCCCATTACCTCCGCCGGTTTTGGGCGCGCTGGTTCGATTTGTACGTTTATTCTGGCTGCTGGTGGTTCGGCATGTGGGCTGCTGGCCAGGACATCGAGGCCGCCCTCTTCAACTCTTGGGTCACTTTTTTTCACTTCGTGCCTTGGTTTGTGCTCGAGGCATTGTTGCTTCATTATTGGGGAACCACTCCGGGCAAGTGGCTTTTGGGGCTCGCGGTCACCAATCAAGATGGGTCCCGTCTCGATCTCGTCGCGACGATCCGGCGCTCGCTGCGGGTGCTATTCACTGGCATTGGCTTCGGGTGGGGCTTACTGGCTCTGATTTGTCAAATCATCAGCCTGTTCATCGCAAGGTGGCTGGGCACCCCTCCCTGGGATCACACCGGCGGCCACCGTGTCGTCTCCAAGAGCCTGAATCCGCTTAAAGTGATTTTGCTGATTTCTGTCTTTTTTGCAGCCTTGCAGCTTCAGATGATTGTCACCTCGCCTTTCCTCGTCAAAATAATGGGGGATGCCCTGCCTGCGGTGCTCAAGGCAGAGTTTGAAAAAAATCCGCCATGGCACCTGCCTGACAGGCATCGGGCGAATTGATACGGGCGGCCCCCTTGAGGAAGTAGGGATAAAATCCGCGAGTGGTGCAAAAATCAGCTTGCCAAAGCTGTCGCCCACTCTTATTCGTCTCGCCCCGCATGCGGGAAGTAAAGGCGAGGATAGCTCAGTCGGTAGAGCAGTTGGCTTTTAATCAATTGGTCCTGGGTTCGAATCCCAGTCCTCGTACTTCCACTTAATCCATCCATTACCAATGGGTTTCAGGCATCAAAAGATGCGAAATTGACGCCAGTCCCAAGCCGATGAACGAGGCTGGTGACAAATTGGTGACAAACGGCAAGGGAACTCCTAACGGGCCCACGGGCAAGCGTGGAAAAGCTGGACCTGCTGCCACGGTAAAATTCGGATCGGCCTTCGTGCCCATTTACCTCCTTGAATCCATATGAAACTCATTCTGCCACTGCTCCTCTCCAGTCTCGCCCTCGCTCAGCAACCACTCCTCAAAACCGGCCCCAATGCCGATCTCGGCGGCGCTTTACTCATGCCTGTCGATGACGAATGGAATCGCGATGTCTCCACAGACGAGGTCGATCCGCTCAGCGATGACATCATCGCGTCCATCGGTGCAGACACGGGACTGCATGAGGACTTCGGCCTAGTGTGGAAGGGGCAGCCGGGCGGAATACCGTATTACATCGTCAGTGGTGATCAGCCGAAGGTGCCGATCCTTTTTGATGAAGGAAAAGATGAGAGCGATCCAGGACCGTATCCGATCCCGCCGGACGCCTGGATCGAAGGCGGCTTTCAAAGCGACGGCGACCGTCATGTACTCGTGCTCGATAAGGACAACTGGAAGCTCTACGAGATCTACCGCGCCTTTCCCATCGACGGTGGCAAGGCCTGGAATGCCTACAGCGGCAGTATCTTCGATTTGAAGCAGCCGAAGCCGCGTTCTGCTGGCTGGACTAGTGCTGATGCCGCTGGCTTGCCCATCTTGCCCGGCCTTGCCCGCTACGATGAAATCTGTGGCACGAAGAAGCTCACGCACGCGCTGCGCTTCACGGTGAAAAAGAGCCGCCGCGCCTATGTGCCGCCGGCTACACACTTCGCCAGTCCTCATAAAGACGAGAGCCTGCCGCCGATGGGCATGCGCGTGCGTTTGAAGGCCAGCTTTGATACCTCGAAGTTTACCGGAGCCGCCAAAGTAATCCTCGAAGGCCTCAAGATCCACGGCATGATCCTTGCCGACAATGGCGGCGATTGGTTCATCAGCGGCGCACCCGATAACCGCTGGATGCATGACGAACTCACCCCCATCCGCAAAGTGAAGGGTAAGGACTTCGAAGTCGTCAAGATGGGACCCATGATCACGCGGTAAACCAGATCTGAGGCATTCTATTGTGTCGCTAAACGCCCCAATATGGAGGTGTTTTGCAAATGCTTCAGAGGAAATGCGTCAGAGAAAATGCCTCGACTATGTCACCCAAAATGACACCTTCATCACACCATCACTGATTATGCTGGTCGCTTGAATCCGCCGTTCAGTGATGTTCAGGGCCGGTAAAATCGTGGTGCTCAGTCTGGAGGCAAGAAAAACATGAATCATCATTTTCAGAGAGCAGGTGGTGTTGCGGCGTTGGTGATCGGAGCATTTCTCTCGACTACGGTATGCCATGCTGAAGCCAAGCCTGATTCTCGACCCGCCGCCGCGCGGAATAAGCCTCAGGGGCAGTATCCCACCGCTACCAGTAACCGCGCGGAGATTACCTATGTAGGCGACGATACCGTCTTCGCCAATCCCGAACGCGGATGGTTCGTCTCTGGGGAACTTAAGCCTCACGGTGGCAACATCAACGCCTGGGCCACCCATGCGCTGCTCAAGAACTACCACGCGCAAGGTTACCGACTGGCCAAGCACGTCGTCATGATCCCGACACGTTCCGGGCTCATCCCGCAAAGCTTTTTCGACGACTTACAGCTCGAGGCGGACTTGATGCGAAAGCACGGATTTAAGGTAATTTATCGGTTTAATTAATTTAAGGGACAGTTCTTTTATTAAGGGACAGTCCTTTTATTAATCTTTTCTTGACGTTGTCTGCTTGGCTGGTATTTCTTGAGCATGCGAAGGGCGCGATGGTTGGCTGGGTGGCGAAATT
>JAPJNB010000028.1 GCA_026461385.1 Akkermansiaceae bacterium | reverse complement strand
GGCTCCGCTCTCTCTCTTGGGATGCCACCCGAATCCCCCTCGAATCGGAATTTCCTTATAGGCTCAATGTTCTCTTCAACTTGTCTGGGAAATGGAATTCTCGGCTGCGATCCAGATTCCATTGTCCGGGTTCATGCATCCCTTCCCGGACATTCCAGACCACGTAGGTCCTGACGTCGAAGGCCCCGGGCGGGTACCCGGAAGGATTGGAGAAGCTGAGCGTTCGAGTATCCGGATCGTGAGACTTCAGCCCGACAAGGGAGTCATCCCACTCGTGGAAGATCGTGAGTTCGGCGTTGTTGACGTCCAGCCACGCACCGAGATCGCCCTGCCTGTATTGCAGATTCAACTTCAACTCGGGCTTGTCAGCCCCTCTAAACCCGCCGCCGACCGTGGTGTGCCAAGGCGCGTCGAAGCGGGTCAGATGGGTGAACACACCTGTTTTGGGCAATCGGGCGCGGGGACGCAGTTGCTCGTTGACCACCAGCGACCTAAAATCCCAAGCTCGATCAGTCACGCCCGGTAGTTTTGCGGCATAGAATTTGTCTCCATCATTTTTCCACTCGGTGACCTGACGACCGCCATACAACATGGGTTTCTCGCCGGGTGCCGCCACAATCGCCAATCCGGAGTCTTGCGCATCCAAGAGCAGCGACACTCCGTAGTAACTGCCGCCGCGTACAATAATACGCCGGACCTGACTCGTCCCCAGTTGTCGTGCCGCATCCCGTGCTCGAACAAGCGTGGCAAAGGGCGCTTCTCTCGTCCCTGCGTTTGAGTCACGTCCGTCGGGTGCGACGAAAAAAACGGCAGCCTTATCCACACCGGTACCTTCCGCCGTAAGAGACATGGCCATGATGCCCATTACGATCGTGATGATTATTCATCTCTTCATCTGCCGTTTTTCTGCCGAACGCTTCGGATCAGGCGACGGCGAGCGGCAGGCGTCGGTGACACGACAGATGCCATACGAGCCGTCGCCATTGAGGATTACAAATGCAGGTTTAGCCATGTGTTTTGTTTGTTGTTTATTTGCGTCTGCGGTTTTTCAGCCCGTTATTGAGCGGAAAGTGGAAAGTGGAAAGTGCCGAACGTTTGATGTGATGTCACCGCGTCATTGCGATGAAAATGAGAAGGAAATTGAGATGATTATGGGCGGTTGACATCCATGGCTTGTTCGCTGTGCGTTATGTGTGCACCTGCTACCAGACCGGCCATGGTCAGGCAGAATAGCGGAATAGAAGCCGCCAAGGCAGCATTGATCACTTCGTCCATGCTACGGGGAATATCGCGTATGGATAAACCGAGAAACCGAACACTGAAAACAAGGATGATCGTGTCGGCCATAAATCCCATAAGCATCCCTACCATCGAGAAAACCAAAAGTCGATTCGTCCTTACGCGTCGTGCCAGAAACTTGGATGCCCACCATCCAATTGCCGCCGATCCGGCTACAAGGACAGGAAGTGATACCACAATCGAGATCAGAATGACCCAGACAATCTCCATCATACCGATCCGTCCGCGGGAAATAATTGCTGCTACTATCGCCGCGTAAATCGCTCCGCCAGTCGAGGCAACACAAGACGCAGCCCTAGTGCTTCCGAAATAGGATGTCTTCATTTTCTAGCGAACAGTTTCATTGAGTCGCACGCGGCATTTTACCTGGAACAGTTGCGCGCGGTTGTTTCAGGACAAAGGCAGCCCAGGAAGGTGCAATTCTGGGAATTCCAGTCATGATCGCGGCTTCTGTGGCCATGCAAGAAGTAGGCAGTTGGAGTTGAGGGGATTTGAAATTTGGGAGCGAGTTCCTCCGGATGGAAGGGCGCCGTGATCGAGAGGACATCCAAAGAAGATGGATTCGCCGCGTTTGGACGAATGCTGACCGATGGAGGTAGATTGCGGGAGGATGCATGGCATATGGAACGAACCGGCTTGGAGGCTGGGACGAGGGGAAGTGAAGACCGTTAGATAACTGACGGGGGAGGGTTAATAATTCTGCGGATTTTCGTCAAAGCAAAATTAGTCAATCGTTGATGTTTCATGAATTTGCAGGTCTGGTGGGGACGCCGCCGTTGCGATGGGTTGGCTTCGGGCCGGACCTTGATGACTCGGTTCGGCAATTGTTTGGGACGCCGCCCGAATCCCCCCTCGAATCGGAATTTCCTAATTGGCTCGATGGTCTCTTCAATTTGTCAGGAAAATGGAATTGTGGGCTTGGCGTTTCATTTTCGGTTTTTCGGGTGGTTCAGGGGCTGTTGGAGGTCAAAAATTGACAAAAAGGCGGGTAAAATGACTCCCGGCGAGGCAAGGGGACGTTTTGGTGACGTGCGGGGCGTTTTTTCCGTGCCCGGGGGTCAATCCCGCGTCGTAGGGGGAGAAAAAACTGCGGCGCGGGATAAAGCCCTTGCGGCAAGGGGAAGACCCCATGGCGTGGAGGATTTTCCCCCTGAGTCCGGAGAATGATCCCCTGACTCAGAGGAAGACTGCCTCGTGCGCGACTGGGCGGTCCGCAAGCTCGCCGGTTCGCCTGAGGGTTTGGAGAAATACAACCCCGTCACACCCCCGCGCTGCCTTGGATCAGCCACGAGCGCTTCGCTGGCGTGATGTGAGGGGGCTTGAGGTAAATCGGTTGTGGGGGGGATTGCATCCATTCGTCTCTTGCGGCTTGTGGGGCGGCGATCCATGTCTGCCAGAGTCGCTCGGCAGTCGGAATTTCTTGGAGGATCTCGCTCGTGAGTTCTGGACTCATCGGCAATTGCGATGGGGGCTCGAATGAAATGACCGGAATGCCATCGGCGATGGCTTGAGCGACGATCGCGGCCAAGCCACTTGCGTCGGTGAGTTCTGGAGGCTGAGTGAGGTGAGAATGTTCCATGGTTGCCGTCCAGTAGCTGCCGCGGCGGGCGTCCCCCACGGCGATGCAGCGCGCACCCATTTCCGCCGATGGCACGGCGAGGATCGACGGCACGGCGACGGCGGGGCAGTTTGATGCGATTGCCACGCCTTGAGC
>JAPJNB010000271.1 GCA_026461385.1 Akkermansiaceae bacterium | reverse complement strand
TTGCCGTGGTTGGATGCCGTCAAAAGATCCACCTCGACGAGCACCAAGGCTCCTGTCACCGACGCAGCGTGGCCACAGAGAAGTCCAACCTTGGCATTTCCAATCATGAAGGTGACATCCGCGATGACAGCACCCGGTGTCGCAACGCCTGAGTCGGGATCGACGCCCGAGGGAACATCCACCGCCGCCACCCGAGCACCCGCGTGCTGCCTCAACCATTCCATCTCCGCAGCAAGCTCAACAAGCGACTCTCTCAAAGACCCATGCCCCCCCAGGCCAACCAAACCATCTAACAAAATTAGCGGATGATCAATCTCTAGCAGACATGGCGCATCGCTCAAGCAAGTGAGCCCCCCGATCTCAGCCATCTTTTTTGCGGTCAAGGGGGCCAACTCATGAATGGAAAAGGCATTTCTCACAGAAATTTTCCAAGCAAACCGATCGCGAAGCACGCTGAGTGCAACCAAGGCATCCCCCGCATTGTGTCCCTTGCCAAGGTAGCCGATTGCAGTTCCCGGATTTGGAAAATGACGACCGATCGCCACGCCCAATGCCTGCCCTGCGGCGTCGAGAAGTTCTTCTTCCGAATGGCCGGCGTGAATCGCTGCCAACTCAAGCGACCGCATCTCCGCAACCGTCACTGTAGCCATGCCCCGATGTTACCCGATCTCGGCTCAATTGCCATCCGCAATCAATAGCCCCTGCGATAACGCTGGATCCCTGCCACCACTCCATCTGCAATCAGTTCACGAAACCAAGCAGACTTCATGCGATCGCGCTCAGGTGCATTGCTTACAAATCCCCCCTCGACAAGAATCGCAGGAAGCGTCGAATTCCGAATCACGTAAAACCGAGCGTATTTCGCCTTCCGATCCACGCTGTGAGTCCGACCAATCAAGCTATCTTGGACCAATTCCGCGAGCTTCTTGCCCTCTGACCCATAATAGAATGTCTCCAACCCGCTCACGTCCTGCTTTGGAGTGTAATTGTAGTGGAGGCTCACAAAGATCGCGTTGTTGTAGCGATTTCCCATCGAAACCCGCTGCGGCAGCGAAATAAAATAGTCACTGCGCCGCGTCATGACCGTCTGATAACCGAGGTTCTTCAGCTTCATTTCGAGGCGGGCCGCAGTATCAAGGGCAAGATGCTTCTCATAAACCCTCCCCCACTGGCCGCCATTGTCCTGCCCGCCGTGCCCCGCATCAATCACCACCGTCCGAAAACTCGCCGCCTCCGCCAGACCGCCAAGCAGGCACAGCAAAGGCAAAAGGAACCGTGAAATGAATGACTTCATGAAAACGTGGCTTACGAGAACATCTTGGGTGTACCAATTATTTAAGTTTTGTAAAGCGAATTTCCCACTCTGAATTGGCACCGGAATATCAGTACGTCACGGAGGGTCGGTCCGAGGCCTTGCGGATCTTTGCCTTGGCTTCAGCCGCCGCCTTCGGGTCATAAGGAACGCTATTCGTGACGCTGACGGTTCCGTCACCGAACGTCATGAGTTGCGGATCACCCTCTGTGCCCCGTTGATGCAACTGGCGGTCGGCAAGCTTGCCATCCGTGTCAATCTGACAATGCACCCACATCGATGGCGTGGCGAGGAACATGACGTGCAAACGCTGCGCACGGTCGACCGTCACAATCGGTTTCCGCAGCATCAAAACGTCACCTAACAAGAACGTGCGAATCATTTGCCCCGTGCGACAATCCATGATCTGCGCATAGATTTGAGTCTTGTTATCTCCGCCGAAATTCAAGATTCGGAACTCTCGACTCTCGCCCGGCCGATTGGGAATTCCAACCTTTTGCGCCCAATACGGCAATCCAGGACTCTGGCTGAATAGCGCCCGATTGGTGGAAGTGCTATCACCCAAATTTCCGGGCATGTGGACCACCGCCGCAACCGAAAAATTCCCAGGCTCACTCAGCTGAAAATGTTGGGAAAGATCGACCTGGCGCGACAAGGACTCTCCCGCACGAATGGTCACCCTCCCAAAGGACCCATTTCCACGTTGCATGACATCATCTCCATGGCTGTCCTTTAAAATCAAATCCAGCCACTGGGTGCGACCGTCGCTGGAGAAAACCAGTTCTTTGCCCGCATGATTGGTGATGGTGACCACCGCAGTCACCGGCTCCCCTGCCAGATAGTTCTTTTTTGAAAGCTTGAGCGACGCCGCGAGCTGCGCTTCTGCCAGTCCAGCCAGCGCGAGGAAAAAAATGCATGCATTCCTGAAAATCATCACCCGCAAGACATAGCGTGTGCCACAGGGCTCGTCAATCTATCCGACCACCAATTGCCAATTCCATGCAACGACCGCGCATGGCATCCCCTCGCGCTCGGACCACCCAATCCGACGCGCATGGGAACCCTCAAGCGAAGCGCCGCGTATCCTTGAGATCCGCATGAATGAAGTGCCCCCAGCTCTCATCCGCAAGGCCAGTCTCTTGGAGACCGAACAACGGACGCCATCGCGGGGCGAGCGGCTTGTTCTGAGGTTGCATGTTGGCCTCATGCGGCAACTTGTTGCCCTTCCGAGTGTTGCAGCGGAAACACGAGGTGACAATGTTGTCCCAAGTCGTGCGTCCGCCTTTGTCTCGCGGGGTGACATGGTCCAGATTCAGCTGGGTCTCAGGCAAAATCTTGGTGCAGTACTGACAGGTGAATTTGTCCCTCAGGAACACATTCCGACGGCTGAATTTCACTTCCAACCGCGGCATCCGATCATAAACCGACAACACCACAATCTTCGGAACACGGATCATGATTCGAGCTCCGCGAATCATCTCAGCATCTTTGCTACCGAAGGAATAAGTGATCCACGATCCCAAGTCGTGGGTGCTAAACCGCTCATCACCCTCAACCTGAACCACTTGCGCGTGACCAAGACAAAGCAAATGCAGCGAGCGCCGCACCGAACACGTATGAATCGGCTGCCAAAACCGATTCAGTACCAGCACAGGATGTTCGAGGACTTCGTTCATCAACTTCTCCAAATCAACATCCCGAAGCTACCAAAGCCATCCCCATCGGCAACCGAAAAGCCCACGCACCCGATAAATTTTCACGAGGTCTGCAAGAAATCCGTCGGTTGCGCCGCCATGCCCGACAAGCATGCCGTGGCTCGGAGCCCTGGACCCACCGTGAAAGCTGATCCTCACCCCTAATATGGCAACTTTGTCACAATCGATAACTTCCAACTTTCCGTCAATTCATCCAAACGCACCTATGTTTTGCAGCCAATGTCCGTCACTTGAGCGCCCCTCCGCAGGGCCGCCATCGATGCAACCTTGGTCTTTCATGACAAAGTTGTCACAAACCCACCCTTTGAGTGTCGAATCCGTCACATTAGCAAGCGTTTGCTCGACGCGACCGTCATGGTTTCGTCATGCTACCCAAAACTAACCCATGACATTCACTCGATCCGTCCCGTTCGCCATGCTCGCCAGCAGCTTGCTTGGTTGTCTTTCAATTCAGGCAGGCACTGAAACCCTTGCAGCCCCCACCTCCTCGAGCACTGCCACCGGCCTACTGGTCGGCAAACTCGTTGGCGAAACGAACTTCGACAGGACGTGGTCAGCCTTCACCCTCTACAAGGACGACACTCGCCCAATCCTCCAAGAATTCTCTCTCCAAGGCCTCTTGCAAGCCCAGTACGCCGATGGGAATTCCGACAACGGCCACTTTGACATCCGAGACTTCAAAGACGCAAACGCCGCCAACAACCAATCCGTTTGGGGCGACCATTTCGAAGCACGCCGGGCGCGCATCGGGTTTAAGTCCAGATGGTATCAAAACTGGAAATTCGGGAGCCAGATCGATGCGGATACCACCGATGGCGCAAACAAGATCTATCGCGACATCTACGAACTCTATCTGACTTATGCCCCGACCGACGCGATGAATGTCACGGTCGGCAAGACTGAGTTAAAGTTTGGCCGCCAACAGGAAATTTTATCCAAAGAAATCCTCACTTTGGAACGCAGCCTCGTTTCAAACCTTCTAGCCCCCGGCGAACTCACTGGAGTGATGGTCAATGGCAAAGGAATCCAAGACTACTGGACTTACGAACTGGGCTTGTACGGCACGGCTCGCGCGCGCGCCCTCACTGGATACGACGCAGGCACGGTCACCCTAGGCAAGATCGGCTACGATTACGCGAGCCAATCGGGTTTGGACACCGCGCTGGCCTCGGTGCATTTCGTGCACAATTCCGCGCCAGGATTTAAGGAAACCGACTCGGATAATTTCTACAGCAACGCATCCCCTGCATTTACCGATTCGATCGCCCTCAACAACGACATCACCATGGGCCGCTTCGGTCTCATCACCGACATTCTCTACGGATTCGGCTACCAAGGGACCGCCGATCAAGCCGGAGTCGAGAAATCTCTGAATCAGACGGACGTCTTAGGTGTTAGCGTCATTCCGTCTTACTTCATCGCCAAGGGACTGCAGTTGGTCGGCCAACTTCAGTGGGCAACCAGTGAACGCGCACAACCGGCGAGCGGCAACACCCCTGCCACCACCAACCTGGCTCTTTACAGCCGCTATGAAAAATGGGCCCCGAGCGTGATCCAAAACGGTGACAACTACGCTTCCGCATACATCGGCCTGAACTATTACCTCTACAGCCATAAGTTGAAGTTCATGAATGGCATCCAATACTCGACCATGGACGGAGGCCTTGCAAAAGCAGATCAAACCACCTCATATCACGGCTACACGTTCCTCAGCGGTCTTCGATTCTATTTTTAATCTGCCTCGTCCTCTGAAAACCAACCACTCCACAACATGAAAACCATCAGCACATTGCTCGCCGCCGCCATGATCTCCGTGGCCAGCGCCCAGACCCTCAGCATCAAAGGTAGCGATACCCTCGGCGCCAAACTCGTACCCCAACTTGCCGAGGGCTTCAAAGCCGCTGGCAATGCCGACGTGAAGTTTGAAATTGCCGCAGAGGGCTCGACCACTGCCTTCCCAGCGCTTGCCAACGGCACGGCACAAATCGGCATGTCATCGCGCCAAGTGAAGGACGACGAGCGCACGATCTGCCTCACCAAGGGTGTCTACATCAAGGAGCATCCGATCTGCCACGACATGATCTGCGTGATCGTGAATAAGAATTCGCCACTCGCCAAACTGACCAAAGACCAAGTCGCCAAGATCTTCACGGGCCAGGTGAAAGACTGGTCCGAAATCGGCGGCACACCCGGCAAAATCTCGATCTACACCCGCAACACTTCCTCCGGAACCTACAAGGACTGGCAGAAACTCGCCATGGACGGCCGAGATTATCCATCGAGCTCGCTGAAAATGGCTGGAAATGAGCAGATCGCGCAAGAAGTCGCCAAAAACAGGAACGGCATCGGCTACGTCGGTCTCGCCTACGCTAAAACCGCTGGAACCAAGACGATCATCATCGATGGCGTCGAGCCAGTGGCCGCAAATGCAAAAAAATACGCTTATGCTCGTCTCTGCTATTTCTACGCTCCTGACAAACCGAGCGCCGAGGCTGAAGCATTCATGAAGTACATTGAGTCCGACGCAGGCCAGGACATCGTGCGCAAAGTCGGTTTCATTCCTGTCAAAGATGTGTAAGGTCTCTGCTTCGTTTTCGTTTGCTGCAAAATGAGCATCGTTGGCACGTCCGCGATGCTCATTTTCTTGTCTGTTCGCCTAAGTCACCTTCCAAGCACCTAGCTGAAATGCCCCACGAAGATCCTCAACCCCCTGAGCCAGCAAAGCGTTTTCAAAAACAGGGCTTTTCGTATGAGAACGCGATCAAGTTTTTCTTCGCGTCGAATGCCGGACTGACGATCGTCATCCTTGCTCTGATTATCACGTTTCTTCTCAAGGAAGGACTTGGATTTTTCCCAGGCTACCAACGTGAATTGGAAGTCTACCGCATCGCTGGTCTTGAATTTGTCGACATTTCGAGGAAAAACCTCACCGCGCACGAACAAATCACCAGCATTCTCAACCGCTCTTACTACGCAGAAATCAATGGCAACTGCGCCCACCAAATGCACCGCAGCCAAGAGGCCAGCGCGCTCGTCAACGCCTACAGTGACCTAACCGGTCCGACTCGCGACCTCATCGTCAACAACTCTCAGCCCGACAGCTCCCCGAGTCCGGAAATGCTCACCAACCTAAAAAAGAACTTCGAGAAACAAAAATCCAAGGCTCTATCCACTCTCCCACCCACGCCCCACCTCACACCCGAGGAACGCCAAGCGCTCATCGAATCGATCCGCTCTCGCGCATTCGATGCCACCGAGGATCCACCACTGGTCGCGAGCCTAGCCACGGAGTTCGCCGAAGCCCGGGAAAAGCAAGTCAAGCCGCTAGAACGCTTGCGAACGACGATTGACACCTTCGAATCGGCCGGGTCGGAGCTCAGCTCGCTCGTCTCAGAAATGACCGGATCAGTCACCGCAACCAAAGAAAAAATTCAGCATGCAGACATCCTCGAAAAAGACCGCAAAACTCTGCTCGCAGCCGCATCAGGCGCAAAGGATCCCGTCGAGCGCGAAAAACTGATCGCGGCAGCTCATGCTTCTCTCGCCGAAAAACCCGACATCGAGGGTCCGATCAACATTCTAATGGAACGCCGCCCCGCATGCATCGCGGTGCACCAATCACTGAAGGATGCCGCGGCCAGCATCAGCACCCAACTCCCCAACTCTCTCACCCAGCCCGAGGCCACAAACCTCCTCAAAGTCGCACACAACCTCTGGCCACTCTTCCTCGCAGATCTCGAAAAAACCCCGCAAACGATCAACGACTGGAACCATAAAACACCCGTCCCGCTGTCGACGGCGATCTCATCGTTCCTCACTGGCAAAGACTGGGTCACCGGCGGAGAATGGCAGGATTTCTATGGCATCCTCCCACTCGCAGCCGGCTCTCTCATGATCTCAATCGTCGCGCTAACCCTCGCCATCCCCAGCGGCATCGGCGCGGCAATCTACGTGAACCAATTCGCCTCCAAGCGCGAGCAATCACTGATCAAACCGGTCATCGAATTCATCCAAGCCATCCCGTCGGTCGTCCTCGGATTTATCGGAATCCTGATCTTCGGGACGATTCTGCGCGACCTCTCGCTCATGGATTCACTCCGTTGGATCCCAGGCTTCCCGATCGAGGAACGCCTCAATATCTTTACCGCCGGCTGCCTGCTCGCACTCATGAGCATTCCAACGATTTTCTCGTTAGCCGAGGACGCCATCAACAACGTGCCCTCCGCCTATGCCGAAGCGGCCGAAGCCCTCGGAGCCTCACGAGTCCAGACGACCTTCCGAGTGATCATCCCCGCAGCATTTTCTGGCATTCTTGCTGCCGTTCTGTTAGGCTTCGGCCGCGTGATTGGTGAGACCATGGTGGTCTTGCTGGTCGCTGGAAACCGCATCAAAATCCCCGACTTCACCAGCGGACTCGGCACGTTTTTCCAACCTTGCCACACGCTCACGGGCATCATCGCCCAAGAACTCGGCGAGGTTCCGTTAGGCAGCGTCCACTACCGCGCCCTTTTTGTCGTCGGCATCCTGCTTTTTGCCGTCGTGCTGATCATCAATGCCACGGCCCATCGCTTCGTGAACCGCATGAGGCAATAACCTCCCAGACCGATGTTTAATCCCGAAACTCTCATTCGCAAAGGCCTCCCCAAGGGACACTTCAAGGATGTCGCAGCACGCTCGTTCCTCGGTGGAATCACCTATCTGGTGGTCTCCATCGCAGTTTTGCTCTTTGCCAAAATCATCGCCGATGGTGCTCCGGTCTTGTTCAAACCTGAAGCACCTTTTGTGGATTTTGAATTTCTAACCGCTAAAAATGAAACTCTGCATGTGTTCGACGACGCGCAGGGAAACCGCCACCAACTTCCAGCCGCAGCATACAGCCAGTACGTCTCGCAACACGAGGGCGCCACGCAATTCAACGAGCAAACTTACTCCTACTCTGGCGGCGGCATCGCTGGCCCCATCGCTGGAACAGCCCTGCTCACGATTGGCTCGATGATTCTCGCCTTGTTCTTCGGGGTAAGCGCCGCAATCTATCTATCCGAATACGCAAAACAAAGCCCATTCATCCATGCCATCCGCTTGGCAATCCTCAACCTCGCAGGGATTCCTTCGATCGTCTTCGGACTTTTCGGTTTCTCCGTGTTCGTACTCGCCGTACCGGTGATCACTTCAGCTCCGTCTGACCGCTCGCTTCTCGCGATCCCACTTCTCATCGGCGACTACTTCTTAAGCTTCCAAGGCTGGAACTCATCGCTCATGGCGGGCTGCGCAACGCTCGCCTGCATGATCCTGCCCGTGATCATCACCGCTTCTGAAGAATCCTTGCGCGCGGTGCCCCAGGGGTTTCGTGATGCTTCGCTGGCCATGGGTGCCACCCGCTGGCAAACGATTCGGAAATGCGTCCTGCCATTTTCGCTGCCGGGCATTCTCACCTCATCGCTCCTCGCGATCACCCGGGTGGCAGGAGAAACCGCGCCGATCATGTTCACCGCTGCGGTCGCCGCGAAAGACGACCTGCCATGGCAGGGACTGAAGAACCCCTTCGACCTTCTCTCTTCTCAGGTTCAGGCACTCCCTTACCACATTTACACCCTCGCCGCGCGCATCCCCAGTTCTGAGTTCACCCAACGCGCTCAGTACGGCTCAGTCTTCGTCTTCCTCCTCCTCGTCGCTTTTCTCTCACTTGGCTCGATGATCCTTCGCGCGAAACTGAGGGCGAAACTCAAATGGTAAGCATGCAAACCGCGATCCAGATCCAGAATGTTTCCTTCGCCTATGGCGCGAAACAAGTCCTTCACGACGTGTGCATGGACATCCCCGCCCGTCAAGTGACCGCCTACATCGGGCCTTCCGGTTGCGGGAAATCCACGCTCCTTCGCTGCTTCAATCGGATCAATGACCGCATCTCTGGCGCCCATCTCACTGCGGGCTCAATCCGAATCCATGACGTGGATATCAATCGTGCCGACATCGATCTCCAAGAACTCCGCCGCCGAGTCGGCATGGTATTTCAGAAATACAATCCCTTCGCCAAATCAATCTACGACAACGTGGCGTTCAGCCTGCGGGTCGCGGGAAAAACGAAACGCTCGGAACTCGACGACATCGTCGAGGATGCACTCAAAAATGCGGCTCTCTGGGACGAAGTGAAGGATCGGCTGCACTCCAGCGCTTTCGGACTTTCTGGCGGTCAACAACAGCGCCTCTGCATCGCGAGAGCGATCGCGAACCAACCCGAAATCCTCCTCATGGATGAGCCATGCGCTGCCCTCGATCCACTCGCCACCCTGAAAATCGAGGAGCTCATCAGTGAGCTGAAAAAGCAATACACCATCATCATCGTGACGCACAACATGGCACAGGCCACCCGATGCTCTGACCAAACGGCCTTCATGTACCTCGGCAAACTCGTCGAGTTCGGCCCCACGATGCAAATCTTCGAGAACCCCAAAGATCCGCAAACGGAGGCATACGTCACCGGAACGTTCGGCTGATTCAGCTCGGCACCTCATCTAACAACCATGGACGCCAATTCTCAGCAACCTCCGGACAATGCTTCTGTCTCCGTGCAACACTTGGATTTTTGCTACGGTTCTTCGCTTGCACTGAAAAACATCGAGCTAGAAATCCCAGCTCACCAGGTCACGGCTTTCATTGGCCCCTCCGGTTGCGGAAAGTCCACGTTGCTGCGTTGCATCAACCGGATGAATGACGAAATCCCGAGCGCAAAGATCACCCGCGGCGGCATCCAGATCGACGGTGTGGATATCTATCAGCCCTCGATCGACGTCGTAAAACTCCGCAGGGAAGTCGGCATGGTATTCCAAAAATCTAACCCATTTCCTCGTAGCATCTACGAAAATGTCGCCTACGGCCTCCGCCTTCGTGGCCTGCGCGATAAGGCATCGCTCAATGCCGCAGTGGAAGAAGCGCTGGTGGCGTCAGCCTTATGGGATGAGGTCAAGGACCGCCTGCACGAGTCCGCTCTCGGGCTTTCCGGCGGCCAGCAACAACGGCTCTGCATTGCACGCACGATCGCCGTAAAACCAAAGGTCATCCTCATGGATGAACCTTGTAGCGCCCTCGACCCGATCGCCACCGCCAAGGTGGAAAATCTAATCTGGGATCTGAAAAACGACTACACGATCATCATCGTCACTCATAGCATGCAGCAAGCATCTCGGGTTTCTGACAATACTGCTTTCTTTTACTTGGGAGAGCTCATAGAGTATTCTGATACTGCACAAATCTTCCGAAACCCGAGTGTCAGAAAAACCGAGGAATACATCAGCGGCAGGTTCGGCTGATCCCATCTCAATTTTACCCTTACCCACACCCATGACGAGTCATCACATTCTCCGAGAATTCGATAAAGGAATGGTATCCCTCAAGTCTGATGTCCTCCTGATGGCCAGCCTTGCAAGGCAAAACCTCGAACGAGCGATGCGCTCATTGCTCGAGCGCGACCTCGATCTGGCTCGCTCGGTCATTGCCGACGACTCGGATGTCGATGACCTCGAGCGGAAGATCGACCAAGCGGGGATCGACATCATGGTACGCTTCCATCCGGTGGCTTCCGACCTCCGTCTGGTCATCACCTCGATGAAAATGGCACACAATCTTGAGCGGATCTCTGACCACGCAGTCAACATTGCCAAGCGATCGAAAAAAATCTGCAAGTCGTTTCCGTTAGACGAAGTCGGTCTCGCAGAACCACTTTATTCATTGGCCAGTAAACTCCTCCGGGATGCACTGATGGCCTACACCGATGCCAATGCAGAACTTGGCGAGGGACTCAAGGTCCGTGACAGGGAACTCGACCGCATGCACAAGCAAATGATCACCACCTTGAGCGGCCGCCTCGAAACTTCACCCGGCCGCTCGGAAAACTTGCTCCACTTGATCTTCGTCGCCCGCTCCATCGAGCGGATTGGCGACCTCGCGGTGAACATGGGCGAGGACTCTGTCTACCTCGGTGATGCTCGCGACATCCGCCACGAACACTCGAAGCCAAGTCCCGCACCACAGGGTGGCAGCGAGTCAGACACACCCGCTTGAATCTCGTGCCCCACGCATGTTTGAAATGAGCAAAACCCGGGAAAACGAACCTGCCATCGGTATCATTGGTGGTAGCGGCCTCTATCAGATCGAGGGCTTTGAGGAAATCACCGAACAAACGGTCACCACGCCATTCGGTGACCCATCGGACAAAATCATCATGGGCCGCATCGCTGGCCGCCGCGTTTGTTTTTTACCCCGCCACGGGGTGGGTCACCGCCTACTGCCTCATGAAATCAACCATCAGGCTAACATCTGGGCACTCCGCTCACTTGGCGTCCGATGGGTGATTTCCGTGACTGCCGTGGGTAGCCTACGGGAGGAATTTGCGCCAAGGGACATTGTGATCCCTCACCAACTCCTCGACCGCACCGCCACTGCGGCGAAGCACACATTCTTCGGCAAGGGCATCGCCGCGCACGTGGGATTTGCCGATCCCTACTGCGAGAAGTTACGCACCAACCTATTAGACGCAGCGCGCTCTCTCGCGCCGACCGTCCATGAGACTGGCACCTACCTCTGCATGAACGGCCCCGCCTTTTCCACCCGAGCGGAGGCAGCATTCCACCGCCAAAATGGCGCGGACATCATCGGCATGACCAACGGCCCCGAGGCCAGACTCTGCCGCGAAGCAGAAATCGCCGCCGCCACCCTTGCCCTCATCACCGATTACGATTGCTGGAAACCGGATGAAGCCGCCGTGGAGGTCGAAACCGTGCTCGAGAATCTCCAAGCCAATAGCGCGATGGCCAAGCGAATCATCCAAGCGATCATCCCCCGCATTCCAGAGCAGCCAGACTCGGTCTGCCACCGCGTCCTCGACAGCGCAATCTTCACCCCGCGTGAGCTTTGGCCCGCAAAGACCGCTCAAGAACTCGCACCCATCCTCGGGCGTTTCGAATAATTTTTACCGAAAATTCTCTCCGGGCCCTCGATAATTCCCCCCCCCGAGCGACCGCTTGAGATTGACCCGACCGGATCGCGGGCTTAGTCAGTGGCAACAGCACATTTCACACACCATGGAACCTACCACCACAGCTTATGGAACCTGGAGCGGCGGACGCTTCATGCATTTTGGCGAAACCTTGTCGGAGGAACGCTTCATCGGCTGCATCGAAACGGCCTACGAATCCGGCATCCGTACCTTCGTGACCTCCGATGTCTATGGAAATGGAAAAGCCGATGAGCTGTTAGGCGTCGCTCTCAAGGGCGTGGACCGTGCAACTTACAGTCTCGTCGGCATGATCGGGCACGATTTCTACGAGGGCCAACGCCAAGGAAGCAAAGGCTACCCACGCTTCACCGATCCCGAACTTCGCGGACCCGCCGGCTACGCGGATTTCATCCAAATGGCTTGCAGCAAGGAGCTGGAACGCTGTGGCACCGATCGCTTTGACCTGTTGATGCTCCACAACCCAGACCAGCTCGGATACACCAGCGAGCCGCTCTGGCAGGCACTCCAAGCCGCCAAGGACCAAGGCCTCACCGACCGCCTCGGCATCGCCCCCGGCCCGGCCAACGGCTTCTCACTGGACTTGATCGGCTGCTTCGAAAAATTCGGCCACCTCATCGATTGGTCGATGCTGATCCTCAATCCATTAGAACCTTGGCCCGTCGGACTGACGCTGCCGCTTTGTGAGAAATTCGGCGTCAAGGTGATGACCCGAGTCGTTGATTACGGCGGGGTGTTCCACGATGACATCGGCGGACCCGAGCACAGTTTCAAGCCCGGCGACCACCGGACGTATCGCCCAGAAGGCTGGGTCCAACACGGCATGGAAAAGGCCAACCGCATGAGACCGCTCGCGGAAAAATACGGCCTCACCCTCATTCAATTCGCCTCCATCTGGAATCTTAGCCACCCCTCGGTCGAAAGCGTGGTGCCCACCTTCATCCAAGAAGCCGACGAGGGCGCGCGAAAAATCGAAGCCAAGATCCGCGAGTTCGGCCAACTACCCGACCTTCGATTCACCGCCGATGAAGTGGAGTCAATCCGCCAGATCGGCGACAACACCGGCTGCATGACCCTGAAAGGTGCCAGCAAACGCCACGAATCAAGCGAACGCCCAGACGAATGGCCGATGCGCGCCGACCTGCTAGAACTCGCAGGTCGCCACGGGCTAGGCCTGAATTGGTGATCGACGCCTGACTGGCTCAGCCCACGATTTCCGCGACGAGCTTCTCCAGCTTCACGATGTCCGCCGAAAACGCGCGGATGCCGTGCGCGGTCTTTTCCGTCGCCATGGCGTCTTCATTCATCATGAACCGGAAATCACTCTCGTTCAGCGTGATTTTCTCATGGTCACTCGCAGCCGCCTCGGCCGCAGTGAGTCGAGCTTGGACGGACTCATTCGACGCCTGAAGCTCCGCAAGCAGACCCGGACTGATCGTGAGCAAGTCGCAACCCGCCAACGCGAGAATCTCGCCTTTGTTGCGGAATGATGCCCCCATGACCTCGGTCTGATAGCCAAACTTCTTGTAGTAGTTAAAAATTCCACGGACTGAAATCACCCCGGGGTCTTCATCGCCCTGATAGTCTTTGCCCGTCGCCGCCTTGTGCCAGTCGAGAATCCGGCCGACGAAGGGCGAAATCAATTGCACACCCGCCTCGGCGCACGCGACCGCTTGAGCGAATGAAAATAGAAGTGTTAGGTTGCAGTGAATGCCCTCTTTCTCAAGTGCCTCAGCCGCCTTGATCCCCTCCCAAGTGGAGGCGATCTTGATCAAAATACGGTCACGCGAATGTCCCTCCGCCTCGTACGCTGCGATGAGTTGGTGCGCCTTGGCGATGGTCGCCGCCGTGTCAAACGAAAGCCGTGCATCCACCTCCGTGGAAACCCGACCGGGCACGATCTTGAGAATTTCCAGGCCAAACAAAATCAAGATGCGATCCAGAATCGACTCCGTGAGCGCCGCACCGGTCGCACCCATTGCCTTCATTTCCGCCACAGCCTGCTCTACGAGATGCCGGTATTCCGGTTTCGCAGCGGCCTGCAAGATCAACGATGGATTGGTGGTCGCATCCTGCGGCCGGTAGGTTTTCATCGATTCGAAATCCCCAGTGTCGGCGACGACAGTGGTAAATTGCTTCAATTGGTCGAGTTGATTCATGCTCATGAGCCTTCTAACGTAAGCAAGAGCTCAGCCCTTGGAAAGGCGAAAGCGAATCACCCGTGGCGTGGCGAGCCGGTTTACGATTCCAAGTAACCACTCAACGTCTCACGCAAGGTCGTGCGCGCTCGGAAGAGCAAGCTCTTGACCGCAGAAACGGAAAGGCTGAGCACCTCGGCGATCTCTTCGTAGGGCAACTGCTCGTAGCGCCGCAGAACGACCGCCATTCGCTGCGCTTGCGGCAACCCAGCGATCGCGGCATCCACCGCACGCTGCAACTCCACCTGCAATAACTCCGAATCCGGCTGTCGGTCAGAACTGGCGGCGATGAGTTGATTGGAATTCTCCTCAAGCTCATCGGCAGAAACCTCCTTTTTTCGGCTGCGTCGACGCGTCTCATTGAAGACCAGATTCCGCGTGATCGTATAAAGATAGGTCGTGAATTTGGCGTCGGGCCGATAGCGCTTCGCATTTCGCCAGATGCGCAAAAATACCTGCTGGGCGATGTCTTCGGCTTCGGAAGGATTCCCTAACATTTTGGCCACCGTGCCGACCACCGCACCTTGGTGGCGCTCGACGAGTTCGCGAAACGCCTCATGATCCCCCGCGCCGACGCGCTCCATCAATTGAAAATCAATGGTGGTGATGTCAACAGCTTGACCAGTGGAATCGACCTCCATTTTTAAATCAAAGGGTGTTGCTGCGACATTGGCGCTGAGCATTGAAATTGAAACCTCCGCTGGGGATTGAAGTTGCGTGCGAAAATCACCTCACCCAAGGAGCTCCGTAATCGAACATCGCTCATTTGGTATTTCTTGCCCATGCCTCCACCTCCTCATCCAGAAGCACTGGGTCAAGCGCATCGCGCGCCCAGTCTTCAGTTTTTGCCAACTGGGTGAGCATCCGCCATGCGACCACTTGAACAGCGGGAAAATTGCTCCAAACCAGTTCCGCCAGGCACTGCCACCCCCTGCCAGCCAAGCGCTTGGGATGTTCAAGCACCTCGTGACACGCCTCACTGAGCAACAAGGTACGCTCCAAATCCGGAGTCACCCCAACGGGTGGAACCTCATACGCCCTCAAAGGCACTCCTGCCGCCCCGGTCAATTCACATTTCGACTTCGCGCGCCTCGCCAGATCCTTGCCGATCGCCTGCAAGGCCAGCCCCCGTGCTTGATGCGTGTCGTATCCCTTTGCCATGTCCCAAGCTATCATGCCCCATCCACGGCTTGAAACCACGAATTTCGCCAGATCCACCAACTCACCCCGCCACCTGTCCACCAAAAAGCCGCTCCCATCGCGTGGAAGCGGCTTTCCAGCCAAAACAAATACCAAAAAACTAAATCAATTGGCAGCAGCCAACGATGGAACGACATTCACGCGGCGTCCTTCTTTGTCGAAGAACACGCGGCCATCGACCAATGCGAAAAGCGTGTGATCGCGTCCGCAACCCACCCCGAGGCCAGGATGCACCTTCGTGCCGCGCTGACGGATGATGATGTTGCCAGCAACCACGACTTGGCTGCCGAATTTTTTCACGCCGAGGCGCTTGCTGCGTGAGTCGCGACCGTTCTTGACGGAGCCTTGTCCTTTTTTATGGGCCATGGAAGTAGGTAGGGTAAAGGGTAATGGATTAGCCGGCGATCGATGTGATCTGCAGCGTGGTCATCGAGCGACGGAAGCCGATGGTCTTGTGGAAGCCCTTGCGGCGCTTGAACTTGAAGGCGACTCCCTTGGGCCCGCGGAATTGATTGATGACCTTGGCCGTAACCGAGGCTCCTTCAACCAATGGGGAACCGATCTTCACGGTTTCACCCTCGCCGACGAGCAATGCGTCAAACTTGATTTCTGAATCGATTTCAACATCGAGCTTCTCGACATCGAATTTGTCGCCTTCTTGGATGCGGTATTGTTTACCGCCGGTTTTGATCACTGCGTAGGCCATGGCCGTATGGGAAATAAAGTTAATCCACCCCTGTGGGCGGGCGGGAAGAACAGCAGGGCATCCCACCTTGCGCAAGGTTTTTTTATGAGGAATCTCAGATTTTCGAGGAAATCCCGGCCCGCATCAACACCACGCGGGCCAAAGGCGGCGTTGTTCGGGGCGAGGCAACCCCTAAAAATGCTCAGCACAAGGGCTCAGAATTCCGCTGGCGCTTTTCAAAAAGCAAGGTTTCACGGTAACCCACAGCCTTCGCCAACTGGATCGCTCGGGAAAAATCGCGGCCCACCTCGGTCGGCGCATGGGCATCCGAGGAAATCACCAGCCCGATCCCCGCCGAGCACGCGAGTTCCAAAAACCGAGGACTCGGATACGCCTCGGCGCAGGTTTTGTACCAACCCGCCGTATTCAACTCAATCGCACTGCCAGATGCGGCGATCGCGTCAATCGCCGGCTCATAAAATCGATCCAAGTCACCCGGCGGGATGTGGGCGAACTTTTTCACCAAGTCGGGGTGCGCAAGAATGTCGAAAAGCCCGCTGTCGGCCATGCTCGCATAGGCTTTCCAGTAGCGTGTCCAGACCGCGTCGACGTCGCTCTCCGCCCAGCGCCCCAGCCATTTCGGATGATCGAAATCCCAATCTCCGAGGTAGTGCACCGATCCGATGAGGTAGTCCCACGAATGACGCCCTGCCAGATCGACGATCCAAGATTCGGAGCCCTCGAGCCAATCGCATTCCAACCCAGCCCGCACCGGAATCCTCCCCGCGGCATGAGCGCGCGCACGCTCGATCCACTGAAAATAAGCCGGTAATTCCGCCACCGTCATCCGCCAATCGTCAAAGGGTTCGGGAACCTGCGGGGCGTGATCCGAAATCCCATACTCGCTCAGCCCGGCCGCGATGGCAGCATCGATGAAGCACTCCGGTTCGCCCTCAGCGTGACGACAAAGCGGAGTGTGGGTGTGGTAGTCAGCAGGCACTTGCGGATTTGGCAATGAATCGGATTGAAACGACAGAACAAACCACCATAGAGTCGGGCAACGCTGCAAGCCCTAGAAATCCAATGATTCAAAATTCCACAGAGCCAGCCCCAGGCAATCCGGTAACTCATTACCTTCTGGAACAACTTCGCCGCCACCCCAAGCGGGTCGTTTTCACCGAAGGTGAGGACATCCGCGTGATTCGTGCAGCCGCGCGCTTGGTGGAGGAGGAAGCCGTCGCGCCCATCCTGCTGGGCAATCGCGCACGCATCCAAGCACTCGCCGAGGGCGCAGCAGTCTCGCTCAAATTCATTCACATCATCGATCCCCCCCACGCCTCGGACTTCGGGCTATTTTGCCAGCGCGTCCAAAACATGGCACGCTACCGATCCCTGCAAATCGGCGATCCCGCAGAAATTGTCAGCCGCCCTCATTATTTCGGCGCACTCATGGTGCAATACGGCCAAGCCGATGCCATCGTCGGAGGCAACCAAGAGCTCCCCGCCGCCTATTTCCGCGCGCTGCTTCACACGATCAAGCCGATGCCCGAGGTCCCCAAGATTTTCGGCGTTTCCATTCTAACAGGCCAACACCTCAAGCACCTCGGTGGCAGCGGCATCCTCTTCTTGGCAGATTCGGCGCTCAATCCCAATCCCGACGTGACGGAACTGGCTGCAATCGCCGTCGAAACCGGCAAACTCGCGCGTCATTTCCTCGGGCGGAAAGCCTTTGTCGCGATGCTAAGCCACTCGACCAAGGGCTCCGCCACCACGCCAGACGCGCAACGCATGGTGGCCGCCACCGCGTTGGCTCGAGATCACGTGCTGCGCGACTTCATTGACATCAGCATCGAGGGTGAACTCCAAGCCGACGTCGCACTCGACCCCGTTGCCGCAGAAACAAAACTCCCCGGTGCAGAAGCCCGCCCAACTGCCGACGTCCTCGTCTTCCCCAATCTCGACGCCGCTCACATTTCGCTGAAATTGCTCCAACACGTCGCGGGTGCGCAGAGCTACGGCCAGCTCATCCTCGGGCTCTCCCGCCCTGCAGCCCAAGTACCGAGAACCGCCAGCGTCGAAACCATCTTCGGCACCGCTGCCGCAATCGCGGTGGAGGCGATCAAATTCCACCAACTTTACCCCGAGGGCGAAGTCTAATACCTCCCGTCAGGCGCTACGCTTCGCCGCTGGAAAAACATCGCCGCCATTCCCGCAGCAGCGCCCGCGCCAAAACCAAACACATGGCCTAACACGTCGGTGTGCAATTCATGTCCGCCACCCAACCAACCAAGCAGAATGATTCCTCCCAACAATGGCGCGAAAATCCTCATCCAAGACATTCGCTCACGCTGACCTAACATTTCCGCAATCCCAAGACCTGACAAGATCCCAAGACCCGCAAAAACCGCAGTGGAAGCCCCAATCGAAATAAATGGCTGTGGATAGGTGATCCATGCCGTGAAGGCATTTCCCAAAGTGCCGCAACCCAAAATCAAGCCCCACCCTCGCAACGAGCCTAACGCTTTAGAAACCAGCGTGCCCATCACGACACCGCCCACGAGATTTCCCACCAAATGTGAAAGATCGGCATGAAGAAATAACGCGGTGAAACACCGCCACCACTCGTGCCCATCCATCATGGCGAGGTTCGATGAAGACCAACGCTCGACCAGCCCGGCATCACGACCCTGCCACATGAAAACCCAAACCACCACGCACACCCACAAGGCTGAAAGCCACCCGCCTGAGGAATGTGTGGCCCAATTGCGAACCGACGGGGCACTCATGCCCAGCGAACTCACCTCTCGTCGATACGCATCCAACTCATCCGCAATCCCTCCAACCGCATGCGCATCTGCCCGCAAATCAAACTCACCCGGCGGCTCAGACTCGATGACCTGGCAGGCCTCTCCCATCGCCAAAATCACCAACCCATGGTCATTCGCCTGATCCAAGGTCGGGTAACTGCCCACCCGCACCCACCCATCATCATCCCCATCATGCCACTGTTTTTCACTCACGGAATCTTCATGAAGTTCAGTTAGATCAGGACCAACGATCTAGTGGGTTCCTTCGTACACCGTCACGACACCAAACGTGATGGGCGTGTAAGCAGCATCATGAAACCCACTAGATTCTAATAGATTCACCATCGCGTTGCCCGATGGAAATGCTTCGATCGAGCCACCCATGTATTCATACGCGTCTTTTTGACCCGTGAGCCAGCCCGCGACCTTGGGCAACACGTGATGAAGATACCAACGATACGGGATGCGCAGCAGCCCAGACGGGATCGAGAAATCGAGAATCACCAAGCGCCCACCCGCTGTGAGCACGCGACGCATTTCTCGCAGCGCTGCAGGATAATCCGCCATGTTGCGCAGCCCGAATGCCACCGTCACGACGTCGAACTCACCATCGGCAAATGGCAACGCAAGCGCATCTGCCACCACCGTTTTTGCAATCCCCCTTCCGGACGCATGAACTAACATCTCCGCGCAAAAATCCGTGGCGATCACCTCGCACTGCGGGCAACGATCTTGAATCTCTAATGCCAAATCACCCGTCCCACTGGCAACATCCAGTAGACGCTTCGGCTGCCATTTGCGAATTCGCGAACTCACCACCCACCGCCACCAGATGTCCATGCCGCAACTCAAAACATGGTTGGTTAGCACGTAGCGATCGGCGATTCGAGCGAAGGCAGCATGGACGTAAACGGCATCGGGCATACAGCAGGGGTAATCCGGAAAACGGTTCTGCCAAGCTCGAATTTCAGAGAGTCCCTCACCGGATCGAAATTAGCCGTTCGACCTCAGCCTTTGAACACAAGGTGACCATGCTCCACGTCCGCGTGGATAACATCGCCCTCGTTGAATTTCCCGTCCAACAAGTCGAGACTCAACGGGTCCAACAACTGATGCTGGATCACCCGCTTCAACGGCCTCGCACCGTAAATCGGGTCGTATCCCAAGGTGCCCAGTCGTTCTTTGGCCGCCTCGGTTAGGGCCAGCCCCACCCCCTGCTTGGCCAGACGCTGGCGAACACGGGCGAGTTGCAAATCCACGATGCTCGTGATCTCTTCCCTTGCTAGACGATCGAATATGATGACTTCATCGATGCGATTGAGAAACTCCGGCCGAAACAAGGTCCGGAGCGCCTCAGTGACCTTGGCTTCACGCTGTTCCGCATTTTCCTCATGGAGGATATGCTGCGAGCCGATGTTCGATGTCATGATGAGCACCGTATTTCGGAAATCGACCGTGCGCCCCTGTCCATCGGTGATCCGTCCATCGTCCAACACTTGAAGCAGAACATTGAAGACATCCGGATGCGCTTTCTCAATCTCATCGAACAAGACCACGGAGTATGGCTTGCGTCTCACCCGCTCACTGAGCTGCCCACCTTCCTCATAACCCACATAGCCAGGGGGCGCCCCAATCAACCGTGCAACGCTGTGCTTTTCCATGTACTCGGACATGTCGATGCGAACCATCGCCTCCTCATCATCGAACAAAAATTCTGCTAGAGCCTTGCAAAGCTCGGTTTTCCCAACACCCGTCGGCCCGAGAAAAATGAATGACCCGATCGGGCGGTTCTCATCTTGAAGCCCGGCGCGAGCACGCCGCACCGCATTCGCCACGGCGTGAATCGCTTTTTTCTGCCCGACCACGCGCTCGCTCAGTCGCTGCTCCATGAGAATTAGCTTTTGCTTCTCCTCCTCCTGGAGGCGCTTGACTGGAATCCCCGTCCATGAGGAAACAATCCGAGCAATGTCGTCCTCGGTGACCTCTTCGGTTAGAAGTGCGCCTTGACTCTGGAAAGAGGCCAGATGGTCTTTAGCCGCCTCCAGTTCACGATGCGCCTCGGGCAGGTCGCCATAGGTGATCTGGGAAGCACGCGTCAAATCTCCTATCCGCTGCGCACGTTCCACATCGCCCTTGAGCGTTTCAATCTTCCCCTGCGCGATGCGAACTTCGTCGATGACCGACTTCTCATTTCGCCACTGCGCCATCAGCCCCGAGGATTTCTCGCGGAGGTTGGCCTGCTCCTCTCGCACCTTGTCCAATCGAGCGACCGAGGGCTTGTCAGTCTCCTTTTCAAGGGCTTTCTTCTCCATTTCTAACTGCAAGATCTGCCGCTCTAACACATCGATCTCCGTCGGCATCGAGTCCAGCTCGATCTTCAGTCGGGCTGCCGCCTCATCGATCAAATCGACCGCCTTATCCGGCAGGAAGCGCCCCGCAATGTAACGATCGGACAGGGTGGCCGCCGCAACCAGTGCCGTGTCTTGGATGCGCACTCCATGATGCACCTCGTAGCGCTCTTTCAGACCGCGCAAAATCGCAATCGAATCCTCAACCGATGGTTCGCCAACCATCACCGGTTGAAACCGCCGCTCAAGCGCCGCATCCTTTTCGATGTGTTTTCGAAATTCGTCGAGCGTGGTCGCACCGATTGTACGTAACTCGCCGCGAGCCAGTTGCGGCTTCAGCAGATTCGAGGCATCGACCGCACCCTCGCTCGCGCCCGCCCCCACGATCGTGTGCAGCTCATCGATAAACAAAATGATCTCACCCTCCGAATCGGTGACCTCCTTCAGAAACGCCTTGAGCCGCTCCTCGAACTCGCCGCGGTATTTTGCACCCGCCAACATCGACCCGAGATCCATCGCGATGATCCGCTTGTCCTTCATCGAGTCGGGCACATCGCCGGACACGATGCGGCGGGCGAGGCCCTCGACAATTGCCGTCTTGCCCACACCAGGCTCTCCGATGAGGACCGGGTTGTTTTTGGTCCGCCGAGAAAGCACCTGGAGCACGCGGCGAATCTCCGTGTCCCGTCCGATCACCGGATCAATCTTCCCCTCGCGGGCACGAGCGGTGAGGTCGGTCCCATACTTTTCGAGGGTTTGATATTTCCCCTCCGGGGCATCGTCGGTCACTTTCTGACCACCCCGCACACCCGTAATCGCCTCGCGGGCTTTCTTTTCATCCAACCCCGCCTCCATGAGAATTTTCCCTGCGGGTGAGTCGCCCCTCAACGCCCCAAGAATGAAATGCTCCACGCTCAAGTAATCGTCACCCAGCGACTCACGAGCCGCATCCGCCGCATCGAGGGTCGCACGGAGTCCGACGCTCATCTGCGGCTGCGTCGAAGCTCCCTGCACTTGAGGTTCACGGGCAAGTGCCGACGACACCAAGGCCTTGAGACGCGGCACGTCCACCCCCGCTTTTTGCAAAATGGGCACCGTGATCCCGCCATTCTGCTGGAGCAACGCAAGCATGACGTGCAGGCTTTTGAGTTCCGCGTGAGCAGACTTCGAGGCAATGCTTTGCGCCGACTGCAGCCCCTCTTGGAGCTTTTGGGTGATTTTTTCGAGTCCCATGGCTGTTAGTATACCATATTATGACCGCAAACCCCCGACTTGCAATGCGCTGAGTTCGGATTTTTCTAAAATCCTCTCAAAAAATCCCCAACCTCCAGGCAAAACAGACAAATTGAAATTTCAGAATATCAATGAATTGCGCGTCTCTTTTTGACATATGAAACATCTCACCGGAGCGATGCTCGATTTCTGTTAGATAATTCAAAATCCCAAAATCAACAGTTCCGAAAATTGAAGTCATACAAGATCCCAGACAAAAAGTATGGTTTTCTCTTGCACTGGGGGTTGGGAGCGATAAGATGGGGGCATGAGCAGTAAGCGGTGGCTGTCGCCTTGGAAGGATTCGCGGGAAAAGCCGGTGATGTACCATTGCATCAGCCGGGTGGTGGATCGGCGATTTGTGTTTGGCGACGAGGAACGCGAGCACTTCCGCATGTTCATGCGGATGCAGGAGAATTTCTCGGGCTGCCGGGTTTTGTCTTACTGCATCATGTCCAATCACTTCCACCTCCTGCTGGAAGTCCCACCAATCGCAGAAGGCGGGATCTCGGATGCGGAATTACTGAAACGCCTTTCCGCCACCAGCACTGAGGCCTCCGTGGCGGTGGTGGCGAAGGAGCTTGCGCAGGCACGAGCTGAGAGGCGTGACGATTGGGCCGCCGAAATCCACGCCCGATTCACCTACCGGATGCACAACCTCAGCGAGTTCATGAAGACGCTGCTGCAACGGTTCACGCGGTGGTTCAACCGAACCCAC
>JAPJNB010000270.1 GCA_026461385.1 Akkermansiaceae bacterium | reverse complement strand
ATCTACGGAGCCATGGAAGCCACGCCAACCACGATGAACACCGCAAACTTCATCGTCCGAGGTCGCCTCGTCCGCTTCGACACCGACGACCACCAAACCGACCCACGCGGACTCGTCGCGTTCAATGGCCTCAAGGCAACCCTTGCGGAGGACGGCGGATCAGACTTCGGCAAAGCAACCATCAGCTAACCAAATACCATGGCCATCCCCGTCATTTCCACCACCACTTCCGTCCTTGGCTACCGCAAGGGGCAGTATTTCGAGTATCAGATGCAGGCGACCAACTCGCCGACATCGTGGACAGCGAACGGTCTCCCGTCTGGAATGTCGATCAGTTCGGCAGGCCTTGTCAGCGGAGCTGCTACCGCCGCAGGAGTCTATCTAGTCACAGTCATTGCCACCAACTCGACCGGTCCATCGCTCCCGCTTGAGGTGGCCATGGGCATCGAGGACAGCAACTACAACGACGGCCTCGGCATTGAGGTGAACATCGATTTGCGCTCCGGAGCGGTGGCCGTGCCTGGAATCACGCCTTCATCAACGGGAAGCCAAGCCGCGTTGTTCATGAAGTATGGCGACAAGATGTTCTTGGATCTCGGGTTCTTCAAAGGCGAGGCACTCCAATCCATGGCGATGTCCTCAGCCATCTTGAACATCCGCGAATTCGATGGCGAAACCGTGCTGGTCCAATCCAACGGCAGCATCGAAAACGTGGGGACCAACGATAAGCCTCGCTACCGGATTCTGGTGGATCTCAAGCAACCCAATCTGCTCAACGCACTTGGCAACTACGCAGGCGACTTTCAAACCACCTTTGATGCGGTCGCTGAGATCGAGTGGCGCGTGGACTACCTTGAGCCGGGAGCACTTGCCAACGAGATCGTCCGCTCTTCCAAAACTTTTCGCATCGCAATCGACCGGGATCTGGTTCCCAACCCATGAACTATGGCACCGGCATGATCTGGCCCTTGGCCTATGAATACGCCCTGCGCGGGTGGGCCATGCGTCGTGCCGGTTGGGATGATGACACCATCTACGGAGACACCGGCCGCGCCCTTCGCTGGGTCGTTTGCCAAAACGCTCTTTACTGGCTGCTCTATCGAGAAGTCGGCACAGGCCTGAAGAAAACCCGTGTGATCACTAACACTGACTTTGGGGTCGCTGAGTTCTACGCTGAAGACTGGACGGTCCTCACGCCTCAATGTCTTGCGCTCCAGGGAGGGAATACTGGCGACAACGCCCAGCAAGGGAAGAAACCCTATCCTCGGAATCTGGATCCGGGGGTGATCCTTGACCCTCTCTACCCGAATGCCGCCCATGGCACCTGCCCAATCGTGCCACTCTACGGAGCGTTAAGACGTCCAACCCAAACCACAACTGCATGAGTGTTGGACATGGAATGATTTGGCCACTGGCCGCTGAGTATGCTCGCGGAGGATGGGCGGTGCGCCGGGCCGGATGGACCAGCGACATCACCTCGCCGTTCAACGCGGACAACTCGCTGCGCTGGGTGATCTATCACAATGGATTGTTCCATCATACCTACCTGTCCAAAAGTGCAAGCACCACGGACGGAACGGTGACTCGGGTCATCCAGAATTCGGATTTCGGCGTCCCCGAGTTTCTTGCCTCAGACTGGACGGTCTTCTCCACAGCGTGCGGAGGAGCGAGCCCGGATAGCAGCCAGCAAGGAAAAGCGCCTTACCCAACGCCGCTCGATGCGCTACCCATCATCTACCCGCCTCTTGATGGCAACGGCACCAATACCTGTGTCACCGTGCCGCCCGTTTTCCCGCCACCTGACAGTGGATGTAGCGCGTGCCCGCCACCACCGGCTTGTGGACCGGACACGAAACTCGTGACCTCTGGATTCGACTCTTGCGGCTGCCCCACTTTCCTTTGCCAACCCATCTACTGCGTGGCCCCACCAGAATGCGGCTCAGGCAGGTCTCCCCAGATGAAGGGGATGGACTCACGCGGCTGCCCGATCTGGGAGTGCGGAAACGTGTGCCACGAGCCGCCTGATTGCGGAGCAAACATGACGCTGATTTCTAATGGCTATGACGCCAAGGGGTGTCCGTTATACCTCTGCCAACCCACCTACTGTGGCGAGCCTCCTGAGTGCCCTCCGGGCAAAACTCGAACGACGACTGGAACGACTGAGAATGGTTGCCCGACGTTTGCCTGCCTTGATACCTGCGGGCAGTGCGTCGAGCCACAGGTGCTATGCCCACCAAACTCTAGGCCCATCACGTCGGGGCCGGATGCCTGCGGCTGCACGAAGGTCGTGTGTGTCAACAACGGGTGCCCTGATCCGCCTCAGTGTCCGGCCGGATCATTCCTTTTCCAGACCGCAATAGGGCCTGACGGCTGCGGCATCTATCAATGCATCTTCGTCCCGCCGCCGCCACCTCCGCCTCCACCGCCCCAGGATATCATCATTCCACCACCACCGCCGCAGACTGAACTCAGCGCGGCTCAAATCAGCATCGAGGACGTCACCTTCACGCCTGAGTGCTTTGAAGACGGCACCACACCACCGTTCCAGATCCAACTCGGTTTTAGAGTGACCCTCGGACCCGCACCAAACCCTGAGACGAACGGCCTCTACTGGGTGTCGGTCTATGTTCACGGAAAGAAAGTGGACGCTCCCACCATGACGCCGGGTCAGTCCATCGACTACTCGGTTGCGGTGCAGCAGGATTTAGGCAAGCCAGTCTTGATCCGAGCCAACGCTTACTTGCCCCTGAAGCGGGTCAGCTCGCGTGACCAACACGAGTTCAACTTCCCAGAAATGTGCGACGAAGAGCCGTGCTGCAACCCAGACGAAGACGGCATCCAATGCGGCGGTGCTCCGTGCTGCTGCCCTCGTGCCTACGCACCTGTCGGGGAAAATTGCGCCTGCGAATACGTCGGAACTTAGAGACTCAAACCCCATGCACGAAGAAAAACTAACAAAGATTCTCTACGCTCTGGAGATTGATGCAGAGCCATCCATCGAACGACGGGCAGTGATGCGGCGGCGGGGAGGAATGTCTCACATCAGCAAAGATGAGCTTGCCGAAAAGTGGAAGGCGCGGATGAAGAAGACGAAATACAGGAAACGGGCCGAAGCGATCTACGCCGAATACGAGGCCACTCTCAACCAGATTGCCTCTGATAATGCTCCCGAAAAAGTCTCTCTCACTCAGCCATCACCGGGCTTGATTAAAAAGGCTGGCAGTTTGGTCAAGGCGATCCACGCGGAAACCAAAGCGGTGGTCCAAGGGCAACCAAATCTGACAGCACTTCAAGTGGCCGCTCGGCTCGACATCTGCGGGTCATGCGACCAACTGAGATCGAATCGGAAATGCGCCCATTGCGGCTGCTTCGTCGATGCCAAGGCGCGGTTCAGATCGCAGTCATGTCCGCTGCGCAAGTGGCCGGCAGTGTGATCCGGTTGACAGTCCCGCCTGAGCGTGAACCTCCACGTCGATCTTGAGACACTGCAACTCATCCAAGGACCGGGCCAGCGCAGCGCGATTGCATCCCTACGCTTCAAGCGCGGCGATTCCGCCCGTCTCCGGGTGGTGTTTCTGGAAAGCGGCCTAACCCCAGTGACGATTGGCGATCCAGAGGAATTGGAAATCCAGATCGGCATCAAGTCGCGGAACCAATATGACAGGTCTTATCTGGCCCATGGTTCGGACTGGTCGATGCCATCGGAGGGGGACGACACCCCGACATACGAATGCCTCCTCAGCCTCAACACGCTCCAGCTCAACTCGGCGCTCAACGTCGGATCGGAGGCCTCCGAGGAGCTTTCTGAAATCACGCTCATGGGTGAGATCACTTGGCGCGAAGGAATGGGCGAACCAACCTCGACCCGCACGTTTCTGGTGGTCGTCGAGAATGACGTGAACCGTGGCACTGAGGGCGTGCCGATTTCCGCAGATCCAGCCTATCCAGCACCCGAAGATGTAGCGCTATTCGGTTCGGTGGTGCGACATGACGTGGCACAGGCATTGACTCTAGCGGCCAAACTGCGAGCACGTCAGAACATCGGGGCGGATCATTTCGTTACCGAACCTCTATTCTTGACTGCCTCACCGGTGAAGGACTCGGTCGTCTCGATTTCCAACGTGACATTGTATTCTCCGATCAACGGATCTCCTCTGATTCAGAGCACCGGAGATCTGCACCTCGTGTCCGTTGATACTGCTGGTCGCAAGGTCTACACCAGCAGCGGTTATATTGAACCGACCGGATACCGCTTCAATCAGAACCTCCCAGGCGAGTATTCGACAGTCACCAACCTGACAACCGGATTTGCTGCCGACTTCGACTCATACGCCAACCTGGGATCATGGATTTGGGCCTTAGGAGCTTCCCACACGGTCAACGTGGTTCCAGCGGCATCGTCCATCGGTCAACTGGCGATCGTGAATGGCACGAAATTCTTCGTCGCCACCTCGCTTGTACCAACCACTTGGGAACCCGTGCAAGCGGACAATAAATCCCTGCAACTCGCACACAGCTACGGGTCAGATTCAATCGTCGCGCCATACGAGGGGACCCTGGCCACCAAGACCTACACGTTGCCAAGTAGATCAGGCGCATTTGCATTGAACGATGGCATCGGCCTTGGTGTGAGCGGGACGAATGTGATCCTCGGCAAGATCACTGGCATCCTCGGATCATCCAACACCGGGATGGGTTACAACGCGTTAAGCGGGATCAACATAGGCTCTGGCAACACTGCCGTCGGGAGCTACGCCTCCATCACCTTGACCAGCGCGTCCGAAACCACGGCATTGGGCAGCGAAGCACTGCGTTACAACAACGCATCTGGCAACACGGCGGTTGGCACTCAGGCACTCACGAATTGCACTACGGGCATCTCGAACACCGCTGTGGGAGCCAACGCGCTTTCATCGATCACCGGCAGCACGCTGTCATGTGCAATGGGCTATAATGCAGGTCGCTACACGACTGCGGGAGGCAACACCCTGGTAGGTGCCAAGACGGGATTGAGTTCATCGAACACCGGAGTGAGTGGGCAAGTGAACCTAACCACAGGAGCGAGCAACACGATCGTCGGCTGCAATGCTGGGGTGAACAACGCCGCCCGCAAACAAGCCATCGTGCTCGGCAAGGATGCCACTGCGCTCAACGACGGGGAATTGGTACTCGGTGCGCCTCTCGTAGGAATTCGTGGTGGCGGGACCGGAACCACACCATCCGGACTAAGCGGAGCCATCACCGCGCCAACAAATGCCACCACGCCCGTCGGTTGGCTGGAGATCCGCATCAACGGCACGCTCTTCAAAACACCACTCTACCAGTAAACCACCACGCTCATGTTTGACCTCACCGACACCACGCCACCAGCAGTCCACATCGCAAGCTCGCTCCTCGCCATGGCCAACCATGAATCCGAGCGCCGCGTGCAATTTCACCAAGCATGCTTCGACGCGGTTTGGCACAACGAATCAGTGAGCCCGGAGGTCATCCTCGCCGCCATGAGAACCAACGCAGCACGCTACCTACAAGCAGCCGCTGAGAGTGTCAGGCACATCGCAGAAATCGCTGAGATTTCCGGACTCACGCTCGATGACGTGCTGCCTGCCACCAGCCGCGAGATGCCCAACGAAGTCATTCTCCACGAAGACGGCAGCGCAACCCTCGCGCAGACAAGCCAAATTGACATGCCAAGCTAACCATGCGCCAGCCCATCGACCTCGACTACGTTTCCAAAGCCATCGTCGGCATCGCATCGCCGGTGGTGGGTGTGATCACGTCGTTCCAAGAACAGATCGAATGGCACCTGCGTGTGTCGTCACTCTGCGTTGGTCTGGCTGTGGGCGTGATGTCGCTGGTGAGCATGGCGAAGAAAATGCGGGGGCGGTGAATGACACCTAATCAATTCTTCCGGACTCGGAAATAGCGTTTCGCTTGTCCTTCCGTGAAGTAGAATCGAGTCACAATTCCTCCTTCGCCTATAATTGGTGTTTCAAGTGTAGACCAGTTCTGAAGGTCTGAGGAATCCTCGATGCGGTAACTCATTCCAAGACCGGCATTGAATCGAAATCCAACAGCGCTACTAATAGTAGATGCAGAGTCGGGGCTGCTACTTGCCAGATTAGGGCTGAATCCGGTGGATACCTCAAATCCATCCTTAAAGCCATCACCATCAGAATCAGCAATATCAGGATTTGTCCCATGTACCACAACCTCATCGTAATAGGTTAACCCATCTTCATCTAGATCACTAGGATTCCGTGTGAAGTTGGCGCGTATTGCCTTACTTGAATCCAACGTCACCGTGAGAGGATTCTCATTGCTAGTAATGTCTCCAGACCAGCAGGTAAACAAATACCCTAGCGCTGGTGCAGCGGTGAGAGTCGCAATGTCATTCGGATTGAATGCGCCGCCCCCGGTGACAGTTCCACCAGTTGTTGAGGTAACATTCAGCATAATGCCAAGACTCATGATCCGAACCGGTGCAGCTCGGTCAGTTAATGTTCGATCTCCAAGAGCGCCCCAATTATTCATTCCTGAAGCCCAGACAGATCCGTCAGTCTTAAGAAAAAGCGAATGGGTTTCACCCGAAGCCACGGCCATGGTATTTTCCATCACAAGTGCAGGCGTTGTGACCACATTCGGCGGAGATCCTATCCCTAGTTCACCTCTAGAGTTGTATCCACAGCCCCAGACGCTGAGATCCTCTTTTACGAAAAAGCTCTGATAAGATCCAGTGGCCACGCTTCTTACCGATCCACTGATCAGTGTTTGGACCGGAGCATAACGACCGATCTTAGTCCCGTCTCCAAGTTCTCCATTACCATTGTCTCCGGTCGCTGTGACAATCCCATCGTTACTGAGAAAGAAACTGCGTGAGCCAGTTTCTGATCCGCAAGACGCTGAAATACTATTACATCCAGTCATGATCTGCTTAGGCACATATACTGCTTGATTTGTCCCGTCTCCAATTGGGTTGCCGCTCCAATACCTGCCGCCGTAGCCGCATGCCCACACCGTACCGTCTGCCTTGAGGAACAAACTATGGTTGTATCCCGCTGAAATCGCTGTAACGTTACTAATAGGTATTTGCACAGGGACGGTCGGATTATTGGCATCGGGACCTAATTGACCTGTACCGTTCCATCCGCACCCCCATACCGTTCCATCTTCTTTTAAGAACAAGCTGAAGTCCCTTCCAGCAGTGATACTTTTCACTCCAGAAATTTGAACTTGTACTGGTGTGTTCTTATCCTGTGATGATCCATCTCCTAACCTACCGTTGTTTCCAGCCCCTGCTGCCCAAACAGTTCCATCCGTTTTTAGGAAAAGACTGTGCATTTGACCTGCTGTAATCGCTTTGATGTCCGCTATGACCTGAATCGGTATACTCCGATCCGAATAAGTCCCGTCGCCAGGCTGACCTCCGAAGCTTGCGCCACACGACCAGACAGTACCGTCTGATTTGAGGAAAAGGCTGTGCCTTTGGCCTGCTGCAATTGCCGGTTGAACCGCCTTTGCAGGAAGCATGAAAAGCAGGGGTAGAGCGAAAAGTAATTGGAGTAGTTTCATTGGATGGGCATTTTTCATAGGGTGAAGGGGTGGTGACGCAGATTATTTATCAAAGTAGCTAGATCATTAGAAAAAAAGCAGGCCTAAGCAATAAAAAACCCCGGATGACTTTCACCGTCCGGGGTTTCTAGTTTGTTTTGTTTCAACTCAAGGGCGAGCGTCCACCTGATAGTGTTTTTTCAGCGCGGCGAACACGGCGTCAAATTCATAGAGGTAGAACCGCGGGGTGATCTGAATATAAGGAATCATCCGCTTAGACACCCAAACGTCGATCGATCGGGTGCTGACGGACAGGCGCTTTGCGAGTTCCTTCTTTTTGATCAGCGTGGGCTGGAAGAAACTTGAGCTTGATACAGACTGGACCGAGTCGCTCGTGTTCATCGTACGGTCGGGATGTGTGGTGATGGTGGCTTTCATGGTTACGCATGGTAGGTGGTGTCAACGCACGATTGATTTTCCCGACGAAGGGAAATAATCCGAAGCTTCTCACGGATGGAGATTGGCAACTCCTTCGGTAGCCACCCGCCAGGCGGCCGGATCGAGAACCACGCCTTCGCCGCACCCTCGTCCACAATCTCCCGGTAGTGGCGGAAGATCATTTTCGGGGAGTTACCCGCCTCCAGAGAGGTCCGT
>JAPJNB010000269.1 GCA_026461385.1 Akkermansiaceae bacterium | reverse complement strand
TTAAGTGTTACGACTGCATCCGCGCTTGGTATTCCGCCTGTTCCGCAGCAGCTTGTGCCGCAGCGTCGGCGAGTTTCCACTCGTGCAGTTTGTGGTTGGCGTTCGCCGAGTGACGTGTTTCGGGGAATTGTTCGATCACCTGATGCATGATCGCGATGGCCGACTCGCGGTTGCCCTCCACCTCGTCATAAAGTTCCGCGAGGCGGAAAAGGAAGTAGGCGGCATCGTTGACCTCCCACGCTTGGCTTTCGAGCGCGTGACGGACGGTTGCAATCGCGGCTGCGGCGTCGCCGAGGTTGGTTTTCTGGATTTTCGCGATTTCCACCCACGGCAAACGGTTCAAGGGATCGGCCGCAGCCGCCTGCTTGAAGGCCTCGATGGCACCCTCGTACTCGCCCTGAGCCAACAACGATCTGGCCGTGTGCATGACGTCCTTTTCGATCATTTCCGCGCTGTCATAGATGGCATGAGTGGCCCGCTGCGCGAAAAATGGCAGCACGAAAACCACGAATAAAATGCCCACCACGCCCGCAGTCAAAAACGTCATCAAGACACCCTCGAACGTCCGCTCGTTATCGTTGGACTGAAGCTGGTTTTGGAGCTCGGCCACCTTTCCGTCGGGGTCGCCCTTTTCGTATTGGACGGTGATCTGCCGGTTGAGTTCTTCCGACTTTTTGCCGCTTTGAGCGAAGAAAAACCATACCGAACCCAAGGCCAGCGCCAGTAAGCCGTATCCAATCCATTTCATCATGCCCGAGATTGAGAGATCCTGATGGTCACGGGAAGCAAAATCCGCCGGGTTTCACAATCGGCGCGCGTTGCGCCCTTCGTCGATGAGCTTCCAGAAATGCTTCGATCCCGCAAGTGCTTCGTCCTCAGAAAGGGGCATCTTTGAGCGGAATTTGAAGTCGGAAAAGGTGCCCTTGTGCAGCACCCGGTGGACGATCACCGCCGCCTCCTTGACCTCGAAGTAAAACCGGTAGTCCTTCGCACGGAATCGATACAGGAGGGTGCCGTCGCGATCGATCTTGCCAAAGCGTTCGCCACTCAAGTCGTCCAGATCCTTCTTGCCGACCTTGAATTCATCCAGCAGTTCGAGCTGCTCAAGTGTCCCCAAGGCCGAAAGCTCTGCGGCACTGATCTCGTTGAAAACAATCTGAAACACGCCGCCATGCTAGCCAGACGCGCCACAGTGGCCAGTTCGAAATTGGCGGGTTTTTCCTTGGTTTCTAACCATTTCCCATCGGGACTGGCGCGGGCAGTGGGATGCCGCCTTGGATGCGGGAAGCCTCGGCAAGGAAGGCCAAGCGGTGGCCGGCGAGCCCGTCGAGCCCCGGCGACATCGCATCGGGGCCTTGGAACATCGCATCAAGCGCATCGACCAGCCCGAAGTCGCCGCCGCCATGTCCAGCGTACCCCGCCGCCTCGGGAGCCACGACGGGGATGGTCTCCAAGGTGTCGGTGCGGTGGTCACGCAGCCAGAGCTCGGGAGCACCTGCAGTTTGAAACGGCGACCCGCCGCGCAAGGAACCGAGCGTGCCGTGGATCTCGATGGTCCGCCCGAGGTCGAATGCGGTCATGGTCAGGGTGGCGGTCACTCCATTTTCCATTTCGGCGGAAAGCACCTGGTGGTCCACGGCGTCATTGTCGCACCGGTAAACGCAGCGTCCCCAGGGCGAGCTCTTGAGGAAATCGAGGATTTGGGAGTCATCGGCCGTTTCCGAATGATCCATGACCATGCGCAGCCAGCCACGTTTGTCGGTGAGGTAGCGGTGAGCGTCGTAAGCGCAATCGGCCGCAGCGGGGCATCCATCGGTGCAGCGCAGCGGGGCACCTGCCGGGGCGTTTTGCGCACGGAACCACTCGAGTCGCCCAACGCTGCTGACCGAGCGCGGCGCGGACCCGGACAGCCAGCACAGGAGATCGGTGTCGTGTGAGCATTTCGCGACGATCATCGGCGTGGACGAGCCAGTCTTCGACCAATGGCCACGCACATACGAATGGGCCTGGTGGTAGGGCTCGACGCCCTCACTGGCGCGCAGCGTGATGATTTTCCCGAGTCGCCCGCTGTCGACCACCGCCTTCACGGCCCGATAAAACGGCGTGTAGCGCAACACAAAGCCCAGCGCGATGCGGCGGCCAAGCGAGCGGGCGAGTGCGTCAAGCTCCTCGCAGCGGGCGAGCGATTCCGCCGCAGGCTTTTCTAGCAGCAGGTCGTAGCCGGATTTCAGCGCGGTCACCGCATGACCAAAGTGGTCGGCATCCTGGGTTGCGATGACCAAGACATCCGCGAGCTTTCCGGCGGCGAAGAGATCCTCTGCCGAGCGAAACGTGCGAACACTTCCCGCAGGAGCGAGCTCCGCGACTGCGGCGGTGCGGACTTCCACGAGGTCGGCGGCGGCGGTGATCTGATAGCGTCCCTCGAGCGAGCTGGCGATGCGTGAATAGGTGCGGCCGCGTGAGCCGCAACCGAGGATGGCGATCTGGAGTGGTTTCATGAAATGGAGCGAGGCCGCTGAAATGCCTCGTTAGATTGTCATTCGGCCGCCACATTGCAACCCGAGCTTTTGCTGAAATCACACGATCCTTGCGGTGCCTCCCGTCGGCGGTTAAGGCTCTGGCATGCCGCTGCGGACTCAAGACTTCGATTACCACTTGCCGGATGAATTGATCGCCGCGCGGCCGCTCGACGAACGATCCGCCTCGCGGATGTTGGTGGTTCACCGCGCGAGCGGCTCGATCGAACACCGAATGTTCCGCGACCTTTCCGAATACCTCCGTCCGGACGACCTGCTCGTGCTCAACGACACCAAGGTGATTCCTGCCCGAGTTTTCTCGGATGACGGGAAAACCGAGCTGCTGTGCCTCGACCGCCTCAGCCCGCAGGAGTGGCGCTGCCTCGTGCGTCCGGGCAAGCGGATGAAGTTGGGCCGCAGCGTGAGCGTCGGCGGAGTGTCGGGCACGGTCACCGAGGTTTTTGAAAATGGCGACCGCCTGATCCGGTGGGACGCCCCGGTCGATCTCAACGCGCATGGCCACCTTGCGCTGCCGCACTACATGGGCCGCGAAGACGAACTGGCCGACCGCGAGCGCTACCAAACCGTGTTCGCACGTGAGGAGGGAGCCATCGCCGCGCCGACCGCTGGTCTGCATTTCACGCCAGAGATGTTAGTGAAAATCCCGCACGCATTTCTCACGCTTCATGTGGGAGTGGGCACCTTCCGACCGGTGAGCGCCGAGTTTCTAGCAGATCACCAGATGCACTCGGAGCGCTACGTGGTCAGCGAGGAAACCGCGCAACAAGTCAACGCCGCAAAACGAGTGGTCGCGGTGGGCACCACGGTGACTCGAGTGTTAGAATCCATCGGAAGTCCGGTTAGGCCGTTGCGAGGTGATACCGACATCTTCATTCACCCACCCTACGAATTCGGCGTGGTGGGCGGCTTGTTGACCAATTTCCACTTGCCGCAAAGCACCTTGATCATGTTGGTCAGCGCGTTTGCGGGACAGGACTTGGTGATGGAGGCCTATCAAAAAGCGGTCGAGCAACGGTACCGATTTTTCAGTTATGGCGATTGCATGTTGCTGGTGTGATGTAGAAACTTTGCAGCAATGAAACTGATCTCATGGAATGTGAATGGCATGCGAGCGGTCTTGGGCAAGGGCTTCGGTGAGTTTGTTGCAACCGAACAACCAGATATCCTTTGCTTGCAGGAAACCAAAGCACGGCCCGAACAAGTGCCGATGCCGAGTGAACTCGATGGCTACCATGCGTTCTGGAACTCGGCGGAAAAACCCGGCTACTCGGGAGTTGCAGTTTTTTCTCGGGAGAAGCCGCTGGAGGTGAGTCTCGGTCTTGGCATCGATGAACATGACCGCGAGGGGCGCGTGCTGACGCTCGAATATACAGATTTCATTCTCGTGAATGTTTACACGCCGAACGCGCAGGATGAACTACGGCGTTTGTCGTATCGAATCAGCTGGGACGAGGCATTCCGGCTTCACCTCGAGAAACACGCCACGCGCAAACCCGTCATTTTCTGCGGGGATCTGAATGTGGCCCACCAAGAAATCGATCTGGCTCGTCCCAAGGACAACCGCAAAAGCCCTGGCTTCTCCGATGAAGAACGCGAGAGTTTTGGGAAATTGTTAGGCTCGGGATTTGTTGATACTTTCCGGCATCTCTATCCAGATCTCACCGATGCTTATTCGTGGTGGTCCTACCGTGCGGGTGCACGCCAACGGAACATCGGTTGGAGAATCGACTACTTCGGTGTTTCCAGCGGGTTGGTCGATCGCGTTGCGGGTGCGAAGATCCTGCCAGAGGTGTTAGGCTCGGACCACTGTCCAGTTGGACTCACGCTCGCTTGATGCGGTCTGTTAGATCTCGATGCCGAGCTTGACGCGCAAGCGTTCGATTTCCTCCGAGAGTGCGCCCCAGCGGGAGTAGCTTGTTTCGAGGGATTTCGCGAGTTTCTCCACGGCGTTGCTGACTTCGCGGAGTTTGCTTGAATCGTTGGTTACGGCTGGGCTGGAGAGTTGCTGGGTGAGCGTCGCTTGTGCAGCCTCGGTCTCGGCGATCTTGGCCTCAAGTGCGGTGAACTCAACTTCAAGCGGCTTGAGCACCTTGGATTTGATTTCGCGAGCCTCGGCTTCGATCCGGCGTTGTTCCTTGCGGTTGACGCCTGGCACTGCCTGACGAGAAGCGCCTTTCGAAGAAGGGTCGGGCGCAAGCGTGGCGAGACGGGGGGCCATGCCTTTTTTCGCTGCCTCATCCTCGGCGGATTTTTCCAAATAGTACGTGATGTTTCCCGCGTAGAGGACGGGCGCCTCACCGGGGCGGAACTCGAGCGTCTTGGTGACCAATGCATCGAGGAAGGTCCGGTTGTGAGAGACGATCATCACGCTTCCGGGGTAGTCGATGAGCGCGCGTTGGAGCACATCCTGCGATTGCATGTCGAGGTGGTTCGTCGGCTCGTCGAGGATCAAGAAATTCGCGGGGCGCAACAGCATGCACACGAGCGCGACGCGGGAACGTTCACCGCCGGAGAGCACGCCGATCTTCTTGAAAACGTCGTCGCCACGGAAAAGGAAACAGCCTAACAGATTCCGCGCGTGGGGCATGCTCTCGCGTGATGCCGCAGCCTCCACCGTTTCGAGCACCGAGAGGTTGGGGTCCAGTTCATCCGCGTGATTTTGAGAGAAAAACGAGGTGGCGACCTTGTGGCCGAATGCGTGGTTGCCGTCGTCGGGCGCTTCCTGACCGGTGATGAGGCGGCAGAACGTCGATTTCCCGGCACCATTCGGGCCGACAATCGCGAATTTTTCACCCTTGTTGATTTCGAAATCGAAGCCCTTGAAGATGTTGAGTGCGCCGTAGCTTTTCGCGACTCCTTCGAGTTTTGCCACCGTGTGGCCGGAATTCGGTGGAGGGGGGAATTTGAAGTTCATCACCGCGTCGTCTTGCTCGGGCGCGGGGATGCGTTCGACCTTGGCGAGCAGCTTGATGCGGGATTGCACGAGCGTCGCCTTGTTTGCCGAGGCGCGGAAGCGGTCGATGAAGCGCTGGGTCTCTGCGATCTCGCGTTGTTGGGCGGTGTATTGCTTGAGGCGGATTTCTTTGCGGAGCACCGACTCGCGCTCGAAGTAGGAGAAATTTCCCGCGTACTCCTCGGCCCTGCCGTGTGAGAATGCGATCGTGCGGGTGCAGAGGGTGTCGAGTAGTGCGCGGTCGTGAGAAATGAGCAGGATCGCGCCGGGGTAGTTGGCGAGATATTGCTCGACCCAGATCTGGGTGCCGATGTCCAAGTGGTTGGTCGGCTCGTCTAACAGCAAAACCTCGGGCTCTTGGAGAAACAACTTCGCCATCGCGATCCGCATCTGCCAGCCACCCGAGAACTCAGAACAATCCCGCGTGAAATCTTTTTGTTGGAAGCCCAAGCCTTTGAGGACCGACTCGATCCGTGGCTTCATCCGGGCGGGGTCGGTGGCGTCGAGCTGAAGTTCGAGCTCACCGATTTCCTCTAACATATCTCCGTATGGCGACGAGCGCGGGTCGAGCTTGGTGAGTTCTTCGGAAAGGCGGTCGATCTTCTCGCTGAGGGCCATCGTCTCGCCAAAGGCCGACTCGGTTTCTTGCCAAAGCGTGCGGCCGCGGACGTGGATGCCTTCCTGCGGCAGGTAGCCGACCCGAGTGCCTCGTGGCGCGTGGATTTGGCCGGCGGTGGCGGGGATGATGCCCGCGACACATTTCATCAAGGTCGACTTGCCCGCTCCGTTATGACCGGCGAAGGCGATGCGCTCGCGCGGTTGGACGGAAAACGAAAGGTCGTTGAACAGCACGCGGGGGCCGAATTCAACACGGAGTGACTGGACGGAAATCATCGGACGCGGAAGATGCACGCCACAGCGGAAGCGTCAAGCCCAGCGGGATGGCGAACGCTGGGAATCGGCTGGATTTCGACCCATCGGCACGCGTCGGATGGCTCCGAATTGCCAGAGCCGGATCGATCCCGCTTCACGTGTCGCGGTTGTGGTTGACCGTTCTGAGGCCGAGCACTCCGAGGAAAAAGCTGCCGAAAAGGAACTGAACGCCGAGCACGATCAGCGTGGACGCAGGGATGATCCGGCGGAGGTTGGTGCCGTAGGATAGCCCTTGGAAGCCGGCGTGCTGCCAGTCAAGGAAGGCCCACCCGAGCAAGCCCAGTCCGGCGAGCACCATGAGAATCCCAAGCGCGAGCCCCCATTCGAGCGAGAATGCATCGAGGATCTTCCGCAAGCGCGGGTTAGGGCGGAGCAGGCCCTCGGCGACACCGAATTCACGAGTGAACACCGCCAACCAGAGAAGCTGCGTGCCGAGAAGCAACATCATCGACGAGACCATCATCGTACCGACATCGAGGACCACTCTGCCGAAGATCATGTTTCCGAGGGTGAGAGCGGCCAGTCCGATCGAACCGATGAGGCTGACCAATATGCCGGGAAACAGGAAAAGCCAACGCGGGCTGAAGAGCAGCATGAAGCGAAGGTGGCGCCAGCCGTCTCGCCAGCTCCGCAGGTGAGGGGCACGGGAACGTCCGTCGGGATAAAGTGTGATGGGGACCTCGGCGAATTTCAGACCCGTCAAGGTGGCCTTGATCACCATTTCCGAGGCGAATTCCATGCCCGTCGTGCGGAGTTCCATGCGGGCATAGGCCTCCTTGGTGAACCCGCGCATTCCGCAATGGAAATCGTGGGCAGGGGCTTTGAAAAACAGTCGGCCGATGAAGGTAAGGACCGGATTGCCAATCCAGCGGTGCTTCCATGGCATCGCGCCCGGCGAAACCGTCCCACCACCGGACGGCATCCGGCAGCCCATGACGAGGTCATGCCCTTGCTGGAGCATTTTGACGAATGCCGAAATGTTCGAAAAGTCGTAGCTGTCATCGGCATCGCCCATGAGGATCCATTTCCCCTCAGCTGCCTCGATGCCGCCGCGCAGGGCGTTGCCGTACCCTTTGTGCGGGACGGCGACCACGCGTGCGCCCTCACGGGTGGCAATTTCGCGAGACCCGTCGGTGCTACCGTTGTCAGCGATCACGACCTCGCCGGTGATCCCAGCAGCTTGGATGCCCAAGAGCGCCTTGCGAATGCAGGTGGCGAGGGTTTCTGCCTCATTGAGGCAAGGCATGACGATCGTAAGGTCCATGAGTGGTGGTAGTGAGGTTGGTGGGGAAATTCAGTTGGTGGAATGCCTTGTGTGCTGGGCCGTCAAGACAGCCGAATTCTCATTAGGCTAGGATTCACCACTTCGGTTGTCAATCGGGTGATTTCAGGGCAAAACGATCGGCAACGAGCACGCAACCCCCATCAGCGCGAGCGCACGTCGAAACTCCACCCGCGAGTCTCAAAAGTGCGTTACGGAGGCCTAAGTGTCGATTGCGGAGGCTTAAGCGTCGATTACGGAGGCCTAAGCGTCGATTACGGAGGCTTAAG
>JAPJNB010000268.1 GCA_026461385.1 Akkermansiaceae bacterium | reverse complement strand
GGGATTGTGCAGATGATTCGGCAACAGCGGCCAGACTGCATTGGCGTGCAGGAAGCACTGCACGGTCAGGCTGCGGACCTTTGGTCATCGCTGCCCGATTACGAGTTTTTCGGGGTTGGGCGGGATGATGGGCGGCGGGATGGCGAGTACTCGGGGATTTTCTATCAGCACGATCGTTTCCAAAGAGATCCGGAAGATGGAGGAACCTTTTGGCTCTCCGATCATCCAACCGAGCCGGGGTCCAAGACTTGGGGAAATGAGATTCCGAGAGTCGCTGCGTGGGTTCGACTGATTGATCGGAGCACGGGGCGAGGGTTCTATCTCTTCAACACCCATTGGGACCACCGGAGTCAGGAATCGCGTGAGCGGGCGGCCAAATTGATCGCCGTCCAGATCGACCGCCGCAAGCATCTGGGCGAACCCGTTGCGCTTTTGGGTGATTTTAATTCGGTCGAATCAAATCCCGCGATGATCTATCTAACCGGGAAAGTGACTTCATTGGTTGGTGTGCAGGAGGTCTGGAAAAACGGCTTGGTCGATGCCTATCAGATCCACCATGCAGGTGAGCAAAATCGGCGGACCTTGCATTTTTGGAAAGGCAACCGCGATGGGGCCGTCAAGGTGGATCACATTCTCGTGAGCCGCGGAGCCACCGTCGAATCCGCCGAGATTCTTTCTAACAACAAGCCGCTCGTGTCAGATCACTTTCCCGTCACGGCGCGTGTTTTATTTGCGCAGGGTCCAGTTCGACCACTGAGCGATTAGATCAATCCCTGTTCGCGGAGGGTTTCCTCCACCTCGTTGTATTCTGGAGCGACGATGCCAGCGTCCCGGATGCGCTGGATTTTCCGCCGCACCCCGACCTTGCTGCGAGGTCCGGCGACGAGGTCGGTGACGCCTTCGACGACGAAGGGAAGCAACGCTGAAACCCCGAGGATTCCGAGGCTGATCCCGATGCCACGACGAGCTCCGCGGTGCATCATGTCACCCAGCAATAACCCCGCTGCGGCACCCAGAAGGGCGGGGGCGGTGAGTGCGCTGTGCTCAATCCACGCTGGACTTGTGTCGGAATACTCGTCGGTCATGGGACCTTGCTAACCTTTTTTCTGCCTTTCGACAACTCCTGAAAATGAAATTGTTGCGTATTCCTGCTTTTCCAACGGTGAGCTTTCGGTCAGACTTCGGTCGAATGCGAACCTTTGAAAATACCTATGCACTGATCCTCGCTGGAGGATCGGGGACTCGTTTTTGGCCATTGAGCCGGAATTCGCGTCCCAAGCAACTGCTTGATTTATTTGGAAATGGAACCCTACTCGAACAAACGATTCGGCGACTTGAGGGCTTGGTTCCAATGGAGAACATCCTGATCCTCACGAATGCCCAGCAGGTCGAATCGGTGAGAGCGATCGCCAGCATGTTGCCAGCAGAGAATATTTTTGCTGAACCCGCCAAGCGCGATACCGCTCCCGCCGTGGCGCTGGGGATCGGTTTGGTCGCAGCTCGCAATCCGGACGCGGTCATGATGGTGTTGCCGTCGGACCAATTGATTCAAGACACGGTGGCCTATCAGTCGGTGATGCGTGACGCCTTGGCGACTGCCGAGAAATCTGCAGGGCTCGTGACGATCGGCATTCGCCCGACGTGGGCCTGCCCGTCGTATGGCTACATCGAGCGCGGTGAATTCGCATCGATCCCCGGGTTGGAGTGTGAGCACCCTGCGGTCGAGGTGAAGCGCTTCCGCGAAAAGCCGAGTGCCGAACTCGCTGAGGAGTTTCTCGCGCAGGGCCAATTCTCATGGAATGCAGGGATGTTTGTGTGGTCTGTCTCCGCAGTGATCCACCAGCTTTCGATCCACGCGCCGCAACTCGCAGACTTCATTTCAGAGCTTCGTCAATCGAAGGATCTCGACGCCACCGTGACCGCTCAATTTCCCGAGCTCACCCCGACCTCCATCGATTATGCGCTCATGGAACATGCGGACCGCGTGCTGAACATCGAGGCGACCTTCGATTGGGACGATGTGGGCTCATGGCTCTCGATCGCCAAGTATCTCGAAAAGTACGGTGCGGACAACCGTTCCAATGAACCGATCAGTGAAATCGATTCGGAGCACAACATCGTCTTCAACGCCCGCCCTGGAACGCGCATCGCCTTGCTCGGCGTCGATGATCTCATCGTGGTGCAGACGCCGGATGCTCTGTTGGTTGCCCATCGGCATCAGGCGGATTCGATCAAAAAACTCTCCGACATCCTGCCGGTGGAACTCCTCTAGGAGTCGTTTGCTTGTTCGGTTTTTTTTCCTCAACCTAGCAACTCCGTTTCTCCTCATTCAGACGCACACTGACCATTCTCCGCATCCGGCGCTCGGCATCGACCATGGTGATGCACGGGTTGGGATTGCTGCGACCGATGATTTTGGCATTCTGGCGCACCCTGTTGAGACGATCGACCAAGCCAAGGTGGATTCGATCGAAAGGATCGCTGAGCTTTCGGCGCTCCGGAAGATTCGCACGCTCGTGGTGGGGCTTCCGGTTCGGTTGGACGGGAGTGAGGGGACCTCTGCCATCAAAGTTCGGGCCTTTGCGGAGAAGATTCGGATGCGGCTTCCGGAGATTCCGCTGGTGTTTATGGATGAAAGTTTAACCACATCGAGTGCGGCGTCCAAGCTCCGTGATGCCGGTCGCAATGCGCGTCAGCAGAAGGCAGTGATCGACCAAGTTGCTGCGATGGAGATCCTGAACCTGTGGATGGAGGAGTGTTAGAGCATCATGAGACTTAAACTCACAATCGCGTATGATGGCCGACCTTACAACGGATGGCAGTCGCAGGCGTGTGGGAACACCGTGCAGGACATCGTTCAGCGTGCGATAGAAGAGGTTGCGAAGCAGCCGCTGCGCTTGCAGGGTTCGGGTCGTACCGACACCGGGGTGCATGCGTTGGCACAGATTGCACATTTTGATGCGCCGCCCGAGCTTTCGATGAATCCCTTCAACTGGGTTCCGGCGCTGAATTGCAAGTTGCCCGCGACGATTCGGATCATGGCGTGTGACGAAGTTTCTGCTGAGTTTCACAGCCGTTTCTCGGCGACCGGGAAAATCTACCATTTCGATCTTTGCACTGACCCAGTGCTACCGCCTCTCAAGGCGGGTTTGGCTTGGCATCTTCCGCGTCAACTGGATGCTGATGTGTTGCGCCAAGCATTGTCACACTATCTTGGGCGACACGATTTTCACGCATTTGCCGCCTACCGGGGCAATGAAACGCCAGAGATGGATTGGTTTAGAACCATCCATTCCGCGGACTTGGAGACCCTTGAGGACGGTTATCGCATCACTTATGTGGGCGATGGATTTCTCTACAAAATGGTGCGACTTCTCACCGGCGGTGCGGTTCACGCTGCTCAGGGTCGCATTCGGTTAGATGACTTTGCGGCCTTGCTCGATCAGGTGGGTAACTTGCCAAGAGGTAAATCACCTCTGTGCGCTCCCGCCGACGGCCTTTACCTGAAGCATGTGATTTATGGGTGAATGAGGCGGGGTGACAAAATTGTCACTGAATCCAAACAGGCGGCGGGTGTCAGGTGTGTTGCCCTTTCGGGGTGGGGTTGCTGCCCTTCGTTGCACTCATGAAAATCGACATCGTTACGGATACCTTCGCGCCGGATGTGAATGGGGGGGCCATGACCTTGGGGCGCTTGACCGAGGGACTAAAGGCGCTCGGTCATCGGTTGCACGTGACCCACACCGGTCAGTTTGCCAATGCTGGAGAAACCTGCGTGCAAGCGGTGCCGTTGCCGGGGTATTCGGAGGTTCGTGTGGGGCTGCCCGAGCCTTTCAAGCTGCGCAAGCGCTGGATCAAGCGGCGGCCCGATGTCGTCTATGTCGCGACCGAGAGTTTGTTAGGAAAATCGGCGATCAAGGCGGCAAATTCGCTGGGGATCCCCGTTGCGAGTGGATTTCATACCAATTTCCATCAGTACATGGAGCAATACCGCATGGGGACCTTGCAACCCGTCGCCATGGCTTATCTCAAGCGGTTTCATCAGCGCACCGCATGCACCTTGGCACCATCGCAAGAAGTGGTGGATCAATTGCTGGCGGAAGGATTTGAAAATGTCTATCTATTAGGCCGTGGGGTCGATGCGAAACTCTTCACGCCCGCGAGGCGCTGTGCGGAGCTTCGTGCGGCGTGGGGGGCGAGTGAAGATGCGCCCGTGGCGATGGTCGTCGGCAGAGTTGCGGCAGAAAAGAATCTCGAGCTTGCGATGCAGGCCTTTGACCACCTGCGTCAGTTGGTACCCGAGCTGCAGTGTGTGGTGGTGGGTGATGGCCCGCTGCGTGAGAGGCTGTCTGAAAAGCATCCGTGGGTCCACTTCACGGGTGTCCAACTTGGTGATGACTTGGCACGGCATTATGCCTCAGCGGATGTTTTATTGTTTCCCAGCGAGACCGAGACATTTGGAAATGTCGTCTTGGAAGGGATGGCGAGTGGGTTGGTCACGGTGGCCTATGATTATGCAGCAGCTTCGCTGCATCTAAAGTCTGGTAATAATGGAATCAGCGTTTCCAAAGGCGATGTACCCGGCTTCCTCGCCGCTGCCGCACAGGCCATCACCATGCGCCCCGATCACCCCGTTCGTCTTGCCGCCCGTGAATCTGCAGCCAAGGTGGGTTGGGATCAAGTGGTCCGCGATTTTGAATTTCGATTGGAGTCGATCACCCTCAAAAAAGCTCATCAAATCATGCTATCAGAAAAAATTTCAAAGCGCCCGAAGCTCCGTTGCAGGACACTGATTCTATCAGACATCCATCTGGGCACCTATGATAGTAAAGCCAACGAGGTGGTACACTTTCTCAAGCACATCCAATGTGAGAAGTTGATTCTCAACGGTGACATCATCGACGGTTGGGCGCTCAAGCGCGGGGGCAAGTGGAGCGGGCGGCATAGCAGATTCATTCGCAAGGTGTTAAAAATGATGGAGCGTGACGACATTGAAGTGGTTTATCTGCGGGGGAATCATGATGATATTCTCGAACGGTTTTTACCACTGGCCTTTGGGCGACTTCATTTCACCAAGGAGCACATCCATGTGACTCAGGCTGGCAAGCGTTACCTCGTCGTTCATGGTGATGGATTTGACAGTGTCTCGACGAATCACCAGTGGGTCGCGTCCATCGGATCGGTTGGCTATGATTTTCTACTGATGGTAAACCGGATTTATAATGTATGGCGGGCTTGGCGAGGTAAGGAGTATTACTCGATCAGCAAGCAGGTGAAGGCCAAGGTGAAATCTGCGGTGAGCTTCGTGGGTCGTTACGAAGAGCTACTTCAGAATCTCGCCCATCATAAGAAATGCGATGGTATCATTTGTGGACATATTCATACACCTGAGGACAAACAGGTGGGTGATATTCACTACCTCAACTCAGGCGACTGGGTGGAGAGTCTAACGGCTATCATTGAACACACCGACGGTCGGATGGAGTTGGTTCAGTATCATTCCTTTATCAAGGCATTGCTCGAATCGAACTCACCACCAGCTGATGTTGAATTGGTGAGCTGATTTTTTGATGGTTCAAATTGTCGGGTTGCCCATGGCAAGCATTGGAGTTAGGGGTAGGGCATGCGATTGAGTTTGCCAGAGCGGATGATTGAGTTTCCTAGGCGTCCGCTGGTCATGGGGATTGTCAATGTGAATGATGATTCGTTCTCGGGCGATGGGACTTTGGATTTTGATCAAGCGATCGCCCAGGCGCGTGGGCAGGTCGAGGCGGGAGCGGATATGATTGATGTGGGGGCCGAGAGCGCACGGACCAATCGTTCGGCGGTGCCGGTGGCAGAAGAAGTCCGTCGGTTTGCCGGTTTTATCGATCGCTGGGACGAGGTCTGGCAAGGGGTGGTCCCGCGTGATGAAAGCCAAGTTTGGCCTCCCATTCTTTCCGCAAACACTTGGCGAGCTGAGGTGGTGGAGCGGATTTTACCATCCGGAAAAGTTGAGGTGCTGAACGACATGGGTGGGTTGCCCGATGATCGAAATGCGCGGCTTTGCGCCTCGCACGGCACAGGTTTGTTGCTGATGCATAGCGTCGGCGAACCGAAAGTGCCGCATTTTGAGCAAAAGTGGGATGATGTCATGGGCGAGATGGAACGGTTTTTCGATGAGAAAATTCGTCTCGCAGAGGACGCCGGTCTTCGAGGGGATGCGTTGATTTTGGATCCCGGCATCGATTTTGCAAAGCAGCGGGCTGACAATCTAACGGTTTTCCGTGAGTTGGAGCGTCTTCAGCGGTTTGGGCGGCCGGTGCTCGTTCCTGTCTCGCGCAAGACTGTCATCGGTGAAGTGTTAGGAATTTCCAACCCTTCAGCGCGGGACGCTGGGACCGTTGCCTGCATCGGCGCGTGCATGGCCCGAGGCGCGCAAATGTTTAGAGTTCACGACGTCCACGCTGCGTGGCAGGCGGTCAAGACGCTCGCGGCGGTCTTAAAGGATCGCTGCTAGAAATGGCAAAGCGCGCGACGATCAAGCAGCTCGTTAGACTATTTTTCCAGTCGGATGGCGGTCGATCTGCCGTGAGCGTCGAGTCCCTCGATGCGGGCAAATTCCTCCACCACCGAGAGTGATTTTCTAACAGATGCCTTATCGAGTCGGACGATGCTCGTGCGGCGCTGGAACTGGTCGGCGCGTAGGCCAGAGAACGAGCGGGCGGCCCCGCCGGTTGGTAAAGTGTGGCTGGGGCCCGCGAGGAAGTCGCCGACCGCGACCGGCGAGTCGTTTCCAAGATAGATTGCACCGGAGGTTCGGATCAATGGAAGCCAGCGATCCTCCTCGGTGGTGATGAGCGAGAGGTGCTCGGGGGCGAAGGTGTTGGCGATGGCCACGCCCTCGGCGAATGATTTGACGTGGAGAAGAAAGGTGCCGCGTTTCAGGACGTCGCGAATGATCTTCGCGCGCGAGAGGCTTGGGAGTTGGCGGTCGATGGCTTTGAGTACTTTGCCTAACAGCGCTTTCGAATCGGTGGCAAATCCCACCACGCTGTCACCGCCGTGTTCGGCTTGCGCGAGAATGTCGGCAGCGATGAACTCCGGGTTGCCGGTTTTGTCGGCGAGGATGAGAATTTCGCTCGGACCTGGGAGGAGGTCGATCGAAACTGCGCCCACGAGCTGGCGCTTCGCCTCAACCACAAAGCTATTTCCGGGGCCGAAGATGCGCTCGACTGGGCGGATGGTTCGGGTGCCAAGGGCGAGTGCGGCGATCGCTTGAGCGCCACCGACGCGGATGGCTTCGGTCACGCCTGCAGCCTTCAGGGCGTAGAGCAGCGCTGGGTTCACCATGCCGGTTGGCCCGCAGGGAGTGGCCGCAAGGATTTCTGGGACACCGGCTGCTTGGGCAAATCCAGCAGTCATCAGTGCGGTGGATACCAGGGGCGCCTTGCCCCCGGGGATGTAAACTCCGACGCGATCAAATGGCGTGAAGCGTTCACCAACGGTGGCACCTTCGGCATTTTTTGCTGACCAGTCCTTGCGCAGGCTCCGCGTTGCGAAGTTCCGGATGTTTTGCAGGCTGCGCGTCACGGCGATCTTGGTCGCGGGGGTCACGGCGGATTCTGCGGCGGCAAATTCGGCATCGCTGATGAAAAGTTTCTTCGGGGTCAGCTCCGCACCATCAAAGCGCTGGGTGAATGTGATCAATGCCTCGTCGCCACGGGCTGCCACTTCGGCAATGATTTCCGTGACTAAATCGCGAACTCCGGTCGTGGGCAGGGCACGGCGGTTCAGGCGGCGAACAAAGGATGCGTAGCTGGGGTCTTGGTGACTGAGGATTTTCATGCGTGGCTAGTGTCTGACTATGGCTGCTGGAGTATCATTCGCCAAGCCCGATCCACAGGGATTGAGCTCGAGTCCGTCCGGGGGTTCCGTTTCATGCGGATCAATGCGGTTGCGGTCTTGCGGCGAGCGGGGTATCACACGGAGGTGATCTTTGCGAATTTGGCGGTTTGGTTTGATGCGGTTGCCCGTCGTGGCGATGATGCAATGGCTGTGGACGAGTGGTTGTTAGAGGTGGCGGAGCTACCAGTTTTGCGGGTTTATGGTTGGTTGGGCGATTGGGTGAGTGTCGGGTACTTCGGGGAAATCGCGTTGGCTGAGGTGAAATTTCCAGGGGTGAATTCGGTGCGGCGGTGGACAGGGGGCGGGATGGTGGATCATCGGTGTGACTGGACGTACACGCTGGCTGTGCCACAGAGCGAGGAGATCGCGCAGCGGCGCGGGGGCGAGAGCTACCGCCAGATTCATCAGGCGCTTGCAGGTTGTCTCGATTCTGAGGGGGTATTGACCCAACTGAGCGCTGGGGCAGAGCAGACGGGTGATGCGTTGTGTTTTGAAAATCCGGTAGGCCATGACTTGATCGATCCGGATCGACGAAAGCTCGCTGGAGCAGGTCAACGGCGCTCACGATCGGGGTTGCTGCATCAGGGATCGGTGGGGTTGAGTTGTGGCGATGAGCGGATTTCGCGGCAGCGTGCCGAGTCATTTGCGAGTCGGTTAGCGGCTCACTGGAGCGCTACGGAGTTTCATCCGGATCCGCAAGACATCGAACACCGGGCGGGCGCGAGATATGCCAATCAGACATGGACGCGGCGGCGGTGAGCAGAACGTGAATGTATTTCACTGCGGTCTTGCGATTTTCATGGCGTCCATCGTTGCAATGCATCGCCGATCTGGGTCGCCATGGCGGGTTTGAGCAGTAGAAGGATTTTCAGTTGTGCCGGATGAAGCACGCTGATTTGTGAGATGAGCTCGGCGGCAGAGTCATCTGTTAGAATCTCGAGTGGATTGCTAGATTCTTTGAACGTCTGATTGGTTAGAAAAGGAAAAATCATGTTGGCCGGCATCAGTGAGGTGGGTGAGAGCCGGCGGACCGATAAGATGTTGATGCAGTTAGGTTCAGGCAGGAGAAAACATCGATTGGATCTGTTTTCCTGCCACTGCTTCCACGTGATCTTTTCTTGCTCCGGCGTGAGCGTGCATAGGTTCCACGATTGTGCGGAGATCCTTGGATCGAACAACCAATGGTCGGCTGAAATGAACTCACGAATGGTCTGGGTCTCGAGGGTGTCGATGCAGGATTCCTCTGCGGATCGCGGGTGTTGTGAGCGATCGAGTGACTCGATAAAGATTGAAGCGGCCTGCACGAGGTTTTGGTTCAGGCGCTGCATGGCCTGTCTGGATTGCACGCGATCAAGACTCAATGCTTCAACCAGCGCATCGTGGTACCATTTCTGCTGGGATCTTCGGAGCGTGAGACAAGCATCGCGGGTGACCGCCTGCTCGCTAGAATCGATGCCGACTGCCTTGAAATCATCGATTATCCAGCCGATTTCTGCGCGAGTGATCCCCATGCCACAGCGTATTGTGTAGGCTTCATCCGCCGAGACTGACAGTTTCGAGTGGGTGCTTAAGCGGTGGATCCTGATGGGTGAAATGGGTTGAATCTTCCCAAGCGATTGGTTCGCATGCACCGCGACGTTTGCCTGCCAAATGGCGGTGCTGATGGCCATGCTGGCAAAGGCACTCCAGAGGGTTGGAATTTTAAAATGTGCCGACATGATGAAGAAACAACCCTGAGTTTAATCCACCTTTGATCGTCCCGCCAATTGAATCCGATCCTTTCTTCTTGGCAGGGACGCATGATGGGCTTGAATGGTGCCACCTTGGACACCACAACGATTTATCCGCCCGTTGAGCATTGGATCTGGCTGATTCCCGCTTTCTTTGTGGGCGCGTGCATGGGTTCTTTTCTGAACGTGGTCATTTATCGCGTTCCGCTTGGGCTTTCGGTCAATTCTCCCAAGCGATCGTTTTGTCCGTCGTGCAAAAAGCCGATCCCTCTGTGGCTGAACTTGCCGTTGATCAGTTGGCTGGTGTTGCGTGGGAAATGCAAGGAATGCGCGGCACCGATCGCTTTTCGCTACTTTGGGGTGGAGTTGTTAACGGCCGTTTTGTTTGCGGTGGTTTGGTGGTTATTTGTATCCTCATCCTTCGTCGTGGTACCATTGCTGTGGCTCTTGATTGCGTTGCTCGTCGCAATCACCTTCATCGATGCCGAACACCTGATTATCCCGATTTCGTTCACTTGGTCGGGATCGGTTGCGGGCTTGATCGCTTGTGCACTCTGGCCGCAACTGCCGGCGCTTGCTGGCGAAATGGGGAGTGCGCTTTCTGGAGTGATCCATGGTGCAATCGGTTGGGTCGTCGGTTTTGCGGGTCTTTGGAGTGTGGTGGAACTGGGGAAAATCGCCTTTGGTAAGAGGTCCATGAAGTTCGATCATCCGGTGGCATGGTCACTGAGGGAACCGACCCATGATCTTGAGCCGATGCATTTTGTGATCGGTGATGATTTGATCCCGTGGTGGGATATTTTTTCGAGGAGGACCGATCGGCTTCTCATTGAAACGACGACAATCGAAGTCAGTGGGGAGTCGGTGGGTGGTGGTTCATTGGTCATTCGTGACACGGAAATCGAGCTACCTAATGGGAAAATCTATCAGATCTCAGAGATTCGCTCGTTGGCGGGACTTGCAACCTCGGCGGTGATTCCTCGTGAGGCGATGGGGATGGGAGATGTGCATCTGTTAGGAATGATCGGTGCGTTTTTTGGGTGGGGCGGCGTGTTATTCACGCTTTTTGCGTCGTCGATTTTCGCGATTATCGCCGCAGTGATTGGTCGCATCGGGTTTGGCCGACAACTGCCGTTTGGTCCATTTCTAGCAATGGGCGCGGTGGCTTGGATGGTGGGCGGTTGGCGGCTTTGGGAGTGGTACATGAACGCAATTGCACCGCTGGGTGCGCCATAGAACATCAATGATGGATCGAGAGAAAAATGGGAGTTGGAGTGCGAGTTCTGACCTTGCCCGCGCGATTCTGTATGATCGCACGGAGCGCCGTAAGTGGCTTTTTGGAATGGCATTGGTGCCGCTCGCGATGCTTGTGATTGGACTTTGGGTGATCGATGGCTGGCTTTGGGATAGTGTTTGGCGGGTTGTGATTTGGTGGGGTGCTTGCGCGTTGGTGACGGTTTTTTCCCTACTTTTTGCGCTTTATGATGCACTTGCCGTGATTCGCGAGGAGCGGTCGAAGCAGGATTGAATTTGTGCTAGGATCAACGGATCACCTGTGATGATACCTGACTAGATGCTGGTCATCCTGCGTTCGTTCTGTTGCAATATCGGGATGGAAGATATTGGCAGCGCATCGAGCTTCACCCGGCCGGTGATCTATCAGCTAATGGTGCGAACCTTCGGGAATACCAATGAAACACGAAAATTCGGCGGGACCCTCGTGGAAAATGGCTGTGGAATGTTTTCTGATATCAATGAGTGGGCACTTGCGTCACTGCGAGAGATGGGTTTCACCCACTTGTGGCTAACGGGTGTGATCGAGCAAGCAAGTGGTACGGCATACCCTTGCAGGCCTGCCGATGACTCAGATATCCTCAAGGGAATTGCAGGTAGTCCATATGCGATTCGCGATTACTTCGACGTCTGTCCTGACTACGCAATCGATCCGGAGAATCGGATCGGCGAGTTCAAGGAGTTGGTGGCCCGCTGCCATACCTTCGGATTCAAAGTGATCATCGATTTTGTCCCAAATCATGTCGCACGATCGTATGCTTCGGATGTCATGCCCGAATGGTCATTTGGTGAAGGCGATCGGAAAGACGTTTTTTTTGATCGAGATAATCATTTCTTCTACCTTCGCTCCGATGATCCTGGAGGTGGACCGCCATTGAAGTTGCCCACTGCGGAGTTACCCGGATGTGATGGCCGTTTTTCGGCCGAGTTAGAATTTGGCAAGGTGACAGGGAATAATGTGATTTCATGGGCCCCTTCGCATGCCGATTGGTACGAGGCAGTGAAACTCAATTATGGACATGATTTCACCAAAGGTCGGGATACGTCAGCACTGCCGAGTACGGATACAAATCTAACAGATGTTCCAAAAACATGGAGATTTATGGATCGAATCATCGCTTACTGGCAGGAACTTGGGGTGGATGGATTTCGTGCGGACATGGCGCATTTGGTTCCGATGGAATTTTGGCATTGGTCAGTGAAGCGTGCGCGAGCGAGGGATGGTCGGGTATTCTTTTGTGCGGAGGCTTATGACAATGACCCTGCAAAGCTGACGGATGGGCACGTTCTTGATGAGTTGCTGAACGCTGGGTTCGATGCAGTGTATGACGATCCAACGTACGATGTGTTAGAGGGTATTTATGATTCTGGAAAATGGGCAAACGACCTTGAGCCACTGATTTTTACGGGCAAACGCTTTCACCGTTCACTGCGGTACGCAGAGAATCACGATGAAGTTCGCCTTGCGAATCCGCGCGAATGGGGCGGTGTTGGGATGGCGGTGGGTAAACCGGTATCGGCTGTACTTTTCGCGATGGGGAGAGGACCAGTGATGGTTTATCAAGGGCAAGAAGTTGGCGAGCCTGCCGTGGGAGCCGAAGGCTTTTGTGGCGACAATTCCCGTACAACGATTTTCGACTACTGGTCGATGCCTGAGTTCACCAAGTGGGTCAATGATGGCAAGTTTGACGGTCAGTTTCTAAGTGAATCACAAATGTCATTGCGCAGTTGGTATGGTCGACTGCTAAAGGTCATCGAAGAGCCTGCATTCACGCGAGGCGAGTTTTATGGATTGAATCATGCGAATCGAGATAACTCAGGGTTTGGTCGTATCGACGGCGAAATGGTCTCTGGGCATTGGATTTACGCGTTTATTCGGCATGATCGAGACAGCGGGCAATCTTTTCTTGTTGTTGCAAATTTTCATCCGGACACCCCGCTTGAGGTTACGGTATCGATTCCCGAGGACGCTTGGAGAGTCATCGAGCGTGATGAGCGGCACCCATGGACGTTTGTGGATCGCCTCGGACAAGCGTGGGTTGGACAGTCAAACGGCGACCATCTTCGGCTGCCATGCCTTGGTGCGTGCAGCGCGGTGATGTTAGAGATCGTTGAGTAAGTGATTTTTTCTAATAGATTCGATCCATCGCATCCTCAAAATCGTTTTGGACCATCCGTAACACCTCTTTGGGCGAGAGACCATTTTCGCGGAGGTTTCGGATGGAGCATGCATCGTTGCGTTTCGCGAGGCGCTCGCCGGCCTCATCAAGCACGAGAGGGTGGTGCAAGTAGATGGGTTCCTGTAGGCCCAGAAGCGCTTGAAGTGTGCGATGGACGTGAGTGGAGGCGAGCAGGTCCTCACCACGGGTAACGTGGGTGACGCGTTGGTAGGAATCGTCCACGACGACGGCGAGGTGATAGGCACAGCCAATGTCTTTGCGGGCGAGAATCACGTCACCTAACAGATCCGGAATCACAGGGATGACTCCGTGGCGTAGATCGGTAAAAGTCTGTGGTCCGGCGATGAGGCCTGCCTTTTGCGCGTCAAATCGCCATGCGAATGGCGTCCCCGAAGCCATTTTTTTGGATTGTTCGGTTGTGCTTAGTTTCTGGCAGATTTTTGGATAGATATGGCCAGAGTTCCCATGTGGTGCCGCTCCCATGCGGATCCATTCATCTTGAATCTTTTTGCGGGTGCAAAAGCATGGGTAGATCACTTCCGTTTTTTGGAGTGCTTCGATCGCTGCTTCGTAAGCGAAGGAACGTGAGGATTGTCGCAGTGTTGCTTCGTCCCAAGAAATGCCAAGCCATTGGAGGTCCTCCTCGATCTCTGTGTAGAATTTTTCACGAACGCGTGGGCCATCGATGTCCTCGTGGCGCAGGAGAAATACTCCACCTGCTGATTGGCGAGCGATGGTATGAGCGATCCGGGCCGCTAAGACGTGCCCAAGATGTAGCCTTCCCGTAGGGCTGGGTGCAAATCGAGTGCGGGCGATCATTTGTATGGTTTTCGCATCTCAAATCACCAAGCGCAAGCCGAGGTATTTTGTGCTTTCCCGACGATTGAGTCTTGAGGATATGGATTATCAAGCATCCTCGGGAGGATTTTTCTGCTCGTCGCACGGCAGAGAGCTGTGGCAATGTTCATTGCATGAAATGTTTCTTTTGGTTTTGTTTCATTGGCATTTTTGCTAGCAGCTTGCTAGCAGATGATGTTGATGCACTGCGTACGAAACGTGATCGACTCGTGGAGCGGGGAATGTGGCGGGATGCATTGTCATTTTATCAAAATCAATTGATGGCAGTGACCGACTCCGGGTCCGGCAGCGACCTAAGTTCTGCCGTGAAATCGTTACAATCGCTCAATGCATGGAATGAGCTAGATGATTTGCTTGAGGAAGCGGTGGATTCCCATGCCGACAACTCAGACCTTCTTGTGCGCGCAGCGCAAGTCTATGATTGGGCACCTCACCATGGGCGATTGGTTGCAGGAGTTTTTGAGCGGGGAGGGGGATATGGGCGCAGGCCGATGGGTGAAAATTTCGATTCTGGAGGATCGGTAGGCCAGACCGTTGATTCAACATTTCGTGATTTTGTTAGATCAATGCAACTGGCTCGGCAAGCGATTGAGGTTAAATCCGCAGCCAAAGACCAAGAGAAGGCTTGGGCGGCCATCGTTCAACTCCTGCAGGGACGGGAGAGTTGGAAGTTCCAAAGTTTAACGCAGCTAAGCCATCTACCCAAGTGGGATGAGCCAGGGCCCGAGGGAGGCACCGAAGGTGCACCGTGGGACAAAGATGGTCCGGTGCTCTACCGCCTGGCTGCGTCATGGGATTCTGCGATCAATGATGGAGAGCGCTGGCGTTTCGCGCTCGATGAACAGGCAAAGTTAGCGACAACGAATTCAGCGGCCGCCATCCTTGCACGTGCCGACTTCTCACGTGCTCAGTTCGGATCTGAAACGCTGTCATCGCACTGGAGGCCTGCTCAGGACCCTGACGAAGTGGAGGGGATTCTAGCAACGGAAAGTTTGGAGGAAGACGAATGTCTCGCGAAAACCTCGGACGGCGTGAGGCGTTTCAAATTGTTGCCAGAGTTTCATTTCATCGCACTTTATCGGTCCATTCTTGATGACAAGGGTTTAGGTGGAACTGCGGGGGATCGGCTGTGTGATGTTTTTTTGACCCGTGGACAATACGCTCAAGCAAATAATGTGTTAGAAAAAACCATCGCAAAGCACGGCAAAGGCAATGACGATTCGCGAACGAAGTTGCATCAACAAATCACTGGGAATTGGGGGCGCTTTGAGCCTGTTTCAACCGTAGCCGCTGGCAGTAGGCCCAGGCTTCCGTTGGTTTTCCGAAATGCCACTCAGATCACGCTCACCGCGGCGCCTGTTGATATGAGTGCCGTGGTCGATGATACGATGGATTATTTGAAACGTGGGGGTGGTTTGGATTGGGAGAGGGCGAATCCAGGATCCATTGCGGGTCGTCTGATTAAAGAGCAGAATTCCAAGTACCTCGGACCTACTGCAGCGAAATGGAACGCAACGCTAACGCCGCGAGACCGGTATCGTGATACGAGAACCGACTTAGAGGTGCCTGTTGATCGAGCAGGTGCATGGTGGATTCAGGCCACAATGCCGAACGGAAATTCATTTTGCACTCTTGTATGGATTGTCGATTCAGTCTTTCTCGAAAAGGGAATGGCTGGCACCAAGCAGTGGTGGCTTGCTGACGCGGTTGATGGTGCCCCCATCAAGGGTGTTGAAGTGGAATTTTTCGGTTTTCGGACCGTAAATCTTGCGCAAACAAATGCGATGGGGCGTCGAACCGAAAATCGAACCAAACAATTCAAGCGAGCCACCGATGATGATGGACGTGTGGTCTTAAAGGTGACTGATTTCGACCCTGAAATGCAGTGGATGGCGGTAGCGCGCAGAAATGGCTCGCCCCCTAACATCTCCGGATTCGAGTCGATTTTCGCTCAAGATGATGGCAATCTCAATGGAAGTCGGGATATTACCTATGCAGTTTCCGATCGGCCGATTTACAAGCCTGGAGATCAGGTTCATTTGAAATATTTTTTCCGTAATGTTGGATACTCTGATCCGAACGAAGAGGCTTTCTCCAACAAGCAGGGTACATTATTGGTTCAGAATGGTCGCGGAGATGAAGTCATCAAGCTTGAGAAGCTCAAGACGGATGCTCTTGGAACGGTTGAGAGTGATTGGATGATACCAAAGGATGCGGCACTCGGAAACTGGAATGCCGCTTTTATGATTGGTGATCGAATTGCAAGCGCCGTCAGCTTTCGCGTTGAAGAATACCGTAAACCTGAATATGAGGTAAAGGTTGAGGCACCTACAGAACCTGTAAAGCTTGGGGAGAAATTCAAAATAACGGTACTTGCTAATTACTTCCATGGTTCACCTGTTAGAAATGCTATGGTGGACGTCGTCGTGAAACGCAGTTCGATCGGTGATCGATGGTTTCCTTGTGGGCGCTGGGACTGGCTCTATGGCGCAGGTTCGTGGTGGAACAGCAGCCAAGCCGATTGGCATCCGAGTTGGAAATCATGGGGTTGTATCCCGCCGAATCCACCTTGGTGGGGGCAAGAGCGGTGGACTCCTGATGAGTTGGTCTCCAATTTTCATGTCCCCATTGGTTTTGACGGTAAAGCTGTGATTGAAATCGACACCGCAATGTCGAAGCGTATCCACGGCGATTTGGATGCCAAGTACACCATCGAAGCGAGGGTGGTCGATGCGTCACGGAGAGAGGAGCGAGGTATAGGTACTGTTATCGTGGCTCGAAAGCCGTTCGAGGTCGTGGTTTGGCTTGATCGTGGCTATGCACATGCGGGTGATGAAGTGATGGTAGCGGTTTCTGCTGCGAACCTGTCTGGCAAGCCGGTTGCTGATGCAAAAGGGCGGCTGTCTCTTTTTCTGCTAGCAAGTGGCAACGGTGGAAGGGTCGATGAGCGCGAGGTGAATTCCTTCGCGGTGGTTACCGATCGACAGGGTGAAGTTCATCATCGGTTTGCGGCACCGCCCGTGGGGCAGTATCGAGTCGCCGTTAGTCTAACATCAACTTGCGGAGATCATGTTGACGGTGCTGTAATTTTGAACGTTCATGGTTCAGGTCGGACGAATTCAAAGGACTGGCATTTTGGTGCGTTAGAGATCGTCGCCGATAAAGCGACCTATGCATCTGGAGAAATTGCCAAGTTACGCGTGAATTCTGATCATGAAAACGCACATGTCTGGCTTTTTCAAAAATCGTCTGATGTGGATGAGCATGAGGCTCGCCGGATTCAATTGGAAGGGAAGAGCCTTGAGGTTGAGGTTCCCGTCAATCGACGGGATATGCCAAATTTATTCATTGAAGGGGTGACGGTGCATGATGCCAAGGTTCACACGGCGGTCCGGCAGATATTGGTTCCACCGGCGGGTCAAGCGCTTGATGTGGTACTGGAAGCTGCGAAAGCCGAAGTGAAGCCTCAGGAGGAATCCTCCCTTCGCATCACCGTTCGCGACGCAGAGGGAAAACCGTTCATCGGTATAGCAACGCTATCGGTGTAT
>JAPJNB010000267.1 GCA_026461385.1 Akkermansiaceae bacterium | reverse complement strand
TTGCAAGCCCAAGCTACGATTGCCTCATCAGTTCCTGACTTTCGCGTGACCAGCATTGCAGTTTCAAGCCAAAAAGGAGGGGTGGGTAAAACCACCGTCTCAATCAACCTCGCCCACGCATTCGCAAGCGCTGGGACCAAAACCCTGCTCATCGATGCCGATCCCCAAGGCTCGGTCGGCCTCTCCCTGACCCGGCAGTCAAGACTGCTGACCGGTTTTTACGATTACCTCGCCAACCCACAAATCACGGTAGAGCAACTGATCATCCCCACCCGCTTACCCACCTTCTCTCTCATGGCCAGCGGCCAGGCCAGTGACTACGAATCCGGCAGCGGTGGCATGGGGGCCCACCTCGCACGCGTCCGCTCGCTGATCCGCAGTGTCGCCGCTCAAGGCTTCGAACTCTGCCTCATCGACACCGCTGCGGGCCTCTTCGGCGTCAGCGGTGACGTCATTTCATCGGTCGATGCCATCATGATCCCGCAGCAATCGGAGCCACTCGGAATCCGTTCAGTCCCGAAACTTCTTGAAGGACTCAACCGTCTCCGCGTGATGAACCCCCGCCTGAGCGTCTTGGGGATTTGCCTCACGATGGTGCAACACGACCTCCCCGAGAGCATCGAGGCCGCCGCCGCCCTGCGCCAATTGCTCCCACCCGAAATGATGTTTCAAACCCAAATCCCGCGCGATGGCCTGTTCGTCCGCGCCAGCGCCCGTGGTCTGCCCGCAGGTGCCCTCCCAGAGGGTGCCGCCGCTCACCAGATTTTCCAGTCCCTCCGCGCAGAGATCGAAACCAAACTCAATCCACACGGCAACTTTCAACCCCGCCCCTTCTAATGGATCCGATTCACACCTGGCTTGACCCCGCCGCCGTCCGCGAACTCGCAGATCGTCTGCTAAATCCAAGCCCTCAAACCACGAATTCCGCCCCTGGAATGGGCTTCAACGACTCATTTGTCGGCTTCGAGGCTGATCCATCCACCGCCGCGCAAACCGCCCCTGTGACATCAGCCACATTTGCCGCGCGCCTCAACGCATTTGCCGACTGGCTCCACCAAGATTTTGCTGCGACCGGAATTTTTATTCTCGATGACGAAGGGGCCCTCGCCTTTAGTGATGGGAAAAATGAATCCCTCCACAGCCTCGCGAGAAGTCTCGTGCTTTCCCGATCCCTCACCCCGTCATTGAACGCTCCCGTTCATTTAAAAATCGCCGCAAAAATGAATCTGGTTCTGATTCCCACCCAAGCCACGAATCCACGCTTTCTCATCGCGGCGTTGATGTCGGAACTTCCAATCAGTTCAACATTTCACCGGATTTCGGAAAATTTCCCAACCCCATAACGCGTGAGCCCCCTGAAGCTCGCATCAACTCTAACCGAGTGATCACGACTGATTCACAACCAAATCATCAAAGCCATGCCCCGTTTCACCATCCATGTTCCCGGACTCGAATCCCAGCCCTACCGCATCGAATTGGACCGCCCCCTCATCACCTTGGGGCGTGGGGCCGACAACGACGTGGTCATCCCCTCGAACTCAGTATCGACCCACCACGCGAACCTGAAACGCACGGCAAGCGGCTACGAGCTGCATGACGCCGGATCCACCAACGGAATCATGGTGGATGACGTTCGCCACATGATGCTTTCCCTCGACAAGGATTGCACCGTTTACCTCGGTGATGTCTCGATGCATTTTGTCCTCACTGAAGAGGAACTCGCGACACTCGAGAAAGCAAAACCGACCACCGCCCCGCCTCCTCATCGGGTCAGATCGGCAGCCGCACCTCGAAACACCTCATCTACTTCCATGACCGACCATGTGGTCGCCACGACGATCATCCTCCTACTCGCCGCACTGGCCTTTTTTGCAGGACTGGCGATCCGCCATCAAAAAGAAACCGGGGCTTCATTGATCCAGGAGATCATGACGAGCCCGAGTCGCAAAGCCCCCGGGCACTGATCGCACCATCGCAAAAACCTCAGTCAGAGATCCGTCTCCTCATTGAGCCTGAGCCAGCGTGCCAAGCCGTAGGCCACCAGATAAACTACGCCAAACGACCACAGCACATCACTCGGCCAGTGCGCCCCCTTGGCCATCCGAGCAAGGCCGACAAACACACCGAAAACGATCCCTGCGGCAAGTAGCCCACGAGCCAAGCGACGGCGACGGCCCAAAAGAATGAAGTAGGGCGCCACAAAAAAGAACCCCATCGCGGCATGCCCGGATGGAAACGATGTCCGCTTGTCGCCCGCAGGACTCTTGACCCACGCAGGCTGATACGCAAAACGTCCGCCGAATTCCTCGGTCTGGTTCGGACGCGGACGCCCCCAGTGGTCTTTTAACACCACATTGACCAACAGCCCAGGGCCAAGTGCCAGCAACAAAATTAGAAACCATGCAGGCTTCCGAAACTGCAGCACCTGCCGATTCCAAATTGATACCACTAACACCGCGATCGCCAGCAACGCTGGAAGCCAACCGACCATCTGCCCATAGCGATTTGCCAACC
>JAPJNB010000266.1 GCA_026461385.1 Akkermansiaceae bacterium | reverse complement strand
TGAGCTGCTACAAGCTAGGCGAAGGCCGACGCATCTACATCATCACCGAGGCGGATCGCAGTTCAACGTGTGTGATGCTCCCAGAAGAGTATTGAATTTCGGTGAAAAAGGCTATTTCAGCGTTTGTTGAAACACGTTGAAAGTCGAAACTCAAAATCAAAGTCGCGCTTGGAATGTGGGGCCAAGCTCCACTTGCGTTGGCGCAAGACGGCGACCTCAACCGAACAACCGCGAGCGGCGATCGTTCAGTATTTCCAAGTAGCCGGCCTTGGCAGGAGCGGAGAGATAGGAGTTTTCGATTTTCTGAACCCACGCATCCCGGGAGGCATCCAGAGTGTGAAGGATGGGATCGAGAATCGCGGTGGGCAGCCCTAGTCGCTCGCGGCAGAGGTAATCCAACCAGTCGCTTCGGATGAGTTTGCGCTTTTTGCCCCGCAGTGGCAGTGCGCTCTCTTCGGATGCATTGCCCAGGACCAGCGTGGTGTTGAGCAGGTCGTAGGCGGGCGACAGGCGAACGACGCCCTTCCGGACCACCAGCGAGAAATTCTTTAGGTGCATGTCCTCGTTTCCAGTCAGAAAACAGAACAGCAGCAGGCGCGCGAGCTTGGCTTTCTCGATGACCGGAAAGGTGCAGTGAGTTTCCACCACTTTGGCGATGTGCTCCAGCGAGCTGTTGTATTTGGTATCTCGCACGGCTCCGGTGAGCTGTGCGAAGTCCTCCTGGTGCAGTCGTTGGTTTCTACCAGCCCTATCGAAGCGCCGGACGAAGTACACCCATGATCCGTCGCTGGCGGGCACCAGACCATGAGGCGGCACTTCGAGCCCGGCGATCTCCGCCAGTGTCATGGTCAATGCCTCGTTGGCTGGCACTTCTTCGAAGGGGGGCGGGTTGGGCTTGAGAATGAATTGTCCGCCGCGATCCACGATCTCGAAGCGGCCTTCCTTCGGTTTGAGCACTGCAGAAAGCTTGGGCTGCACACCTTGGATCGACATCTTGTCTGCACGCAACCGCGCTTCCCGGAGTTGTTCTTCCTGGGTCAGGTGCAGCGGAAGTAGATTTTCCAAACGCGGATGCACAGATCGCAAGCCCGCTCGGGAATAAAGCCCGCCACCTTCCGCTGGTTCCAGATTGATCGGGCAGATCTTCATTTCGCGCCCCCTTCCTCCGCCGGCCATTCCACTACCGTGAGTGATCCGACGACGTCTTGACCCACCACCATCAACTGACGAAAACAATCGCCGCGGTCAATCTTGTGCTTGCGCAGGATCGACTCCAACTGCGGCCCTTCCGGTAACAAGCCTTCCAGAAACGGCGGGAAATCCGTAAAAATCCAAGGCTCCTCCCGCACCGGCAGTGCCAGCGAAACCGGTGGGCCATCGTAGCCCGTCGTGTAGGTAAAGCTCCATGCACCGGCGGCCAATTCTGCCAGATGGCCCGCTGGGATGCCGTGCTGGCGGATGATGGCTTTGCGTTGGGAATTCATGATTCAGCCTCCTCCGTCTCCGCAAGCCATTCATCTACCAGCGGCCCCTGCGGTAGAAGCTGAATATTCAAAGCCCTCAGGACCGGCAGCATCCGGGCCCAAGTGGTCCGACCTGCCCCTGCCTCCAGATCCTGCACCACGTAGCGGCTCACCCCGGCATGGCGGGCAAGATCAACCTGACTCAGTCCCGCTCGACGGCGATGCCAACTGATCATGGATGCTAATTGGTCGGTTTGCATGATTTTTCAGGCGAAGT
>JAPJNB010000027.1 GCA_026461385.1 Akkermansiaceae bacterium | reverse complement strand
CCTCTGACCTCTGACCTCTGACCTCTGACCTCTGACCTCCGAAACTCTCTCTATTTCCGCTCTCCGCTTCCCCGTAGCCATTTCATCCACAGCTCTATGTCACTCTCTATTACCGCAACTCTTGCTACTAAAATTGGCTTTGCATCCCATCAAAATGCAGTTGCCTTGGTGCAGGAGTTGATTTTAGCGAATACGGGCGAAACGCCTTTGCAGAACTTGACCGTGAGGCTCGGCTCGTCCCCCTTTTTCCTGGAATGCAAAATCTGGAAGATCGATGCCATCCAGCCTGAAGCCTCGGTTCGGATGAACGATCGTAACGTGAACCTCGATGCTGGCTATCTTTCGGACCTGACGGAGAGTGTGATTGGTGAGGTTTTCATCGAGGTTACTCGCGAAGGGGAATCCGAAACGTTGCTTTCCAACCGCTATCCGGTCGAGTTGTTGGCGAAAAATCAATGGGGAGGTGCTGGCTCGATGCCTGAATTACTCCCCGCCTTTTGCATGCCGAACGACCCTGCCGTCGACAAGGTGCTTAAGGCTGCAAGCGATGTTCTTCGGCGAGCGGGTAAGGAATCTGGAATCGACGGCTATAAGAGCAAGTCCCGCACGCGGACGTGGGAGCTGGTATCTTCGATCTGGTCGGCGATTTCCGGGTTGGGATTGGGTTATGCTTATCCTCCTGCGAGCTTCGAATTGGAAGGGCAGAAGGTCAGAACTCCTGGGGCAATTCTCGAAGGTCGCCTAGCCACCTGTCTCGACACATCGATGCTGTTTGCATCGGCGCTAGAGCAGGCGGGTTTGAATCCTCTGATAATTCTCTCACACGGGCATGCCCTTATCGGCGTTTGGCTTCAGCCACAGGAGTTTTCTCAACTTACCACTGACGAGGCAGCAGCCGTGCGCAAGCGGGTGGAGCTTCAAGAGATGCTCGTTTTTGAGACTACTCTGGTGACGCATTTGCCGGTGCCTGCTTTCAGCGCAGCGGTGGAATCGGCTAAGGCGAAACTCAGTGACGGGGAGTTTCTAATGGCGATTGATATTCGGCGGGCGCGGATGCGCAAAATCAAGCCTTTGGGAATATCCAATCCGATCTCAAGTGTGGTTGCTGGTGCCGCTGCAGCACCTGTGACTGATTCGTTGGAAGAGGCCCCGCGCCTGCCAGCCTTTGACGTTGAAATCACCGAAGAACCGACCACAGCTGACGACCGAGTTGCTCAATGGCAGCGGAAGCTCCTCGATCTAACTGCGCGCAATCGTCTTCTGCACTTGCCACAGCGCGGCAAGCAGGTTCCGTTGGTTTGTCCTGAGCCAGGACTTTTGGAGGATCTTCTTGCTGCTGGAAAGACGATCCGAATTTCAGCGTTTCCTGATCTCGAAAAGGGCGGAAGGGATGCCAAACTGTATGAACAACAGAATCAAGAGGAACTTTACCAACAGTATGCCCGCGCGGCGCTGAATTCCAATGAGGTCTTGTCGCAGCTGCCTCAGAAAAAGTTGGAAGCTGAATTGATCGATCTCTACCGGAAGGCTCGGACGGACATGGATGAGGGTGGAGCCAACACGCTCTTTCTAGCCCTCGGGTTTTTGAATTGGAAAAAAACGGCAGATGATACGCGCAGCTACCGCGCTCCGCTGATTTTAATGCCTGTCAAACTTCAGCGGAAAAGCGCCCTTTCCGGGGTCATGATGACTGCACACGAAGACGGTGCCCGATTTAACTTAACCCTGCTCGAACTCCTCCGCCAAGATTTCGATCTCAAGATCCTTGGATTGGATGGAGATTTGCCACAGGATGAAAGCGGCATCGACGTAGTTGGTGTCTGGAACCGGGTGCGTGTTGCAGTGAAGGAAATTCCAGGCTTTGAAGTGACGAATGAGGTAGCGCTCGGGACCTTCTCCTTTGCCAAGTATTTGATGTGGAAGGATCTTACGGATCGTAAGGAACAGCTATCCGCAAATTTAGTGGTCAAGCACCTCATCGAGCGTGGCGAGGAAAAGTTCGGCAGCGAATCCGAGTATCCCAGAGAGTCCGAACTAGACGCCATGATTTCTCCGGCGGAGTTGTTCACGCCGCTACCAGCTGATTCGTCACAGATCGCTGCCATCGTAGCTTCTGCCCGAGGCTGTAATTTTGTCCTCGATGGACCTCCTGGCACCGGCAAGTCGCAGACAATTGCGAACATGATCGCGCATAATCTTTCGATTGGGAGAAGGGTGCTCTTTGTCGCTGAGAAGATGGCAGCACTGGAAGTGGTTCACCGCCGCTTGGCAGAAAAGGGGATCGCGGAGTTCTGCTTGGAGGTCCATTCGAATAAGGCGTCCAAGACGGAGATTCTACAGCAACTCGATCGTGCTTGGAATGCTCGTGGCGACCTCAGTCAGGATGAGTGGAATCGCGAAACCGATCGACTCAGAACCCTTCGAGATCGACTCAATATCGTCTGTGAACGCTTGCACCTTCGGCATTCAAACGGAATGACTATTCATCAGGCCGTCGGTCGTGTGACACGGGATCATGGGACGGCGACTCCTAGGCTTGCTTGGGCCAACGGCACGCAACACCGCTTCGAAGAATTCGAGGCGATGCGAGAAACGGCTCGCCGCCTAGATCTTAATTTTGATGCCTATTGCGATGCTCCGAAGGACTTCTCTGTAATAGAACAGGCTGAGTGGTCCAACGGTTGGCAGGAGGGCGTTTTAGGCAGCGCCAAGACTCTACCTGCATCGATCAACGCTCTTATTGCAGCAAGAGACCGACTCAAAGAATTTTGTCAGTTCAGCCTCCCCTTGGAGACTGATCTTTCGATGGAGCGCTTTGCGCGGTTGGTATGGATGATTCTCGCGACGTACAAAAAAGACATGAGTTTCGTCTTCGCACCGGATCTCACTGAAAAGCTAGCAGCTGCTCGCCGACTCCTTATTTTTGTGGCGGAATATGGAGCTGAGGTGAAAAAGCTATCCGTACCTTACGGTGTTGAGGTGGTGAGAAACATCGATCTCGATCAACTCGATGAGCGGTGGGCATTGGCAAATAAAAAGTTCTGGTTCTTTGCCAGCTTGGCACGAAAGGGCGTCGCCAAAAAGCTGGCATTGCAGGCTGGCACTGATGCGTTGCCTGATGTGCCACAAGACTCACAACGGCTGCGCCACCTGAAGGAGCTATTGCGAAAGATCGATGAGTTGAAACCAATCTTAGGAAACCTTCCCGGCTGCTTCGGACTTGATAGCAAACCCGCAATCATTCTGGAGGCCATCGGAATTGCAGAAAGTCTGTTACCACAGCTGCCTCCCTTGATCTCCAGCCCAGACGAACTGGTATCACTGAAAGCCGCGATCCGCCGTCTTGTGGTAGACGCCAACGAACTACTCGCGCCGGATGGCGCAATTGCCATAGCCGTTGGTAGCCTTGAAACTGCGATTCGTGAGTATCGTGAAACCTTTGGGCGCTTTGCTGATCAATGCTTGCTCGCCCAACGCGAGACGCTGTCTTTGGATCAGATCAAAGCCGCTGCGGAAGCGATCACAGGCGGTGAGACCCGTCTGCGTTCTTGGTGCACCTGGAGGCGCTCTCGTCAAACAGCGATCCAGCAAAATCTCTCGCCGCTGGTGGCAGCCATCGAGGAGGGGCGGCTTGCCAAGGGAGAAGTCGAGCCATCCTTTTTGACGGCCTATTCAAAATGGTTCGCTGCTGAGATGATCGACCGCGAGCCGATCCTGCGAGATTTTGTGTCCGCCGAACATATGGACAGTATCGAGGAATTCCGTCGAGTGGACGATCAGGTTGCAAAGCTCACTGCGCAATACACGCGGACGGTATTATGCGGGCGACTTCCTTCGAAAACCGAGGTTGGGCGCACGGATGGCTATGGGATCTTGAAGCACGAGATGCAGAAAAAACGCAGTCACAAGCCGCTTCGCAAGCTAGCGAGCGAGATGGGTGAGGCTTTTGGTCACCTTGCGCCATGCATGCTAATGAGCCCACTTTCGATTGCCCAGTATCTGCCAGCCGATCAGCAGTTGTTTGACCTCGTGATTTTTGATGAGGCTTCGCAGATCACACCGTGGGACGCGGTGGGCTCCATCGCACGCGGCAAGCAGGTCGTGATTGCGGGTGATCCGCGTCAAATGCCTCCAACTAACTTTTTCCAACGGGGTTCCAATGAAAGCGATTTTGACGGCGACGTGGACGGTGATCTTGAGAGCATTCTGGACGAATGTCTTGCAGTCGGTATTCCTCGTCATAGCCTAGACTGGCACTATCGTAGTCGCCACGAGAGTCTCATTGCCTTTTCGAATCACGCCTATTATGGCAACAATCTAATCACATTTCCATCTGCAGTTACGAAAGACAGCGCGGTCACCTGGCGGCGGGTCCAAGGCATATACGCGAAAGGGCAAGGCCAGACAAATCAGTTGGAAGCTGAGGCAATCGTGGCTGAAACTTTGAGGCGATTGAAGGATCCAGATTTCATCAAATCAGGCCATACACTTGCCATCATTACGCTTAACTCCAAACAGCAGAAACTTATTGAGGACCTTCTTGATGCTGCTAGAAGGAATCATCCCGAGATCGAGCCTCATTTTAATGAAGAGTTGTCTGAGCCTGTGGTCGTCAAAAATCTCGAAACTGTTCAAGGCGACGAGCGTGATGTGATCCTGTTAGGAATCTGCTATGGGCCGACGGAGCTTGGGGCTGGAACAATGTCGATGAACTTCGGCCCGCTCAACCGTGATGGCGGAGAACGTCGACTGAATGTCGCGATAACCCGCTCCAAACACGAAATGATGGTGTTCACCTCCTTTGACCCATCGCTGATTGATCTCAATCAGACCAGTGCTCGTGCCGTTCGGGATCTGAAACATTTTCTCGAGTTCGCTGAACGTGGCCCCCGGGCTTTGGCTGAAGCTGTCCAAGGCTCAGTAGGAGGCTACGATTCTCCGTTTGAAGAAGCTGTAGCTGGAAGGTTGAGGGAAAAAGGGTGGCAAGTGGTTCCGCAGGTCGGGGTGTCCCGCTTCCGGATCGATCTCGGGATTGTTGACCCAGATAGCCCAGGAGATTTCCTTGTCGGTGTCGAATGCGATGGCGCTACTTATCATCGAAGTGCCACGGCCCGCGACCGTGACAAAGTCCGTGCCGCAGTGCTGGAAGGTTTGGGATGGAACCTACTGCGGGTGTGGTCAACCGACTGGTTTGTCGACCAAGAGCGCGAAATCGATCGGCTTCATGCAAAACTGGAACTGATCTTAGGTGAGAAGCGGTCACAAGTGAAAATCGAAACCCCTAAAGCAGAGGATTTGGAGATCGCCACTCCCGATGTCGTATCGGAACTCATGGCTTCTGACCTTCCTGATGAGGGTGACATCGAATTAGAACTTGATTCCAATATACCACTCGGCGAAACGATTCAAGGCAGCTCGTTTTATCAAACGACGGATTTCTCTGAGTTCTTTGATCGGATCAATCCAGGGGAATTCTATGACGAAGGCTATGATGCCACACTTATACATCTGATTGGCTTGACGCTCAAAGTTGAGGCGCCGATTGCCGACGATTTGCTCGTTCAGCGCATCGCGCGTGCCCACGATTTTAAAAGGGCGGGCAGGATTATTCGCGAGCGGGTCTTAGCTCTTGTCGATGACCACTTCCACTTACGTCAGGATCCCGTCGGTGGTTGCTTCGTCTGGCTCCATGAAGAAGGCCCCAGCACTATGATGAGTTTCCGCTTGCCGGTCGAAGGTGAGGTAGTGCGTAGCATAGAAGAGATCCCTGCCGAGGAGATTCTAGCAGCCACAAAACATGCTGGCAGGTCATGTTCCCCCGTCCAAATTGCACGGATTTTTGGCAACAAACGTTTAACGACCCAAGGTAAAGATCGCATCGAGCGTGCCATCCAGTTGCTCGGAAAGCCGTAAATTACCGTTTGTTATGTCTGACTTATCTGAAAATCTCCAAGCGGCCGAAGAGGCCGGGCTACGTGTTGTTTGCGATTCCTCACTGGCGCTTCTGCCCAAGGGTGCTTCGCCTGCCATGGATGAGATGGTCAGTCGATCGCTAGCGCAGATTCAGGTGAATCCAGCTTCGGGATTGAGTCAGCGCGGCGGCGAGATGGTTGCGCCGCGAAGAGCGGGCGACGAACGAGAATTCGAGATCGCTCCAGGCGTGAAGATCGTGATGTGCTGGATTCCGGCGGGTGAGTTTCTTATGGGGAGTCCCGAAGATGAGGAGGGGCGAGGGGTTAATGAAAGCCAAGTTCAAGTGAAGCTAAGTAGAGGCTTCTGGCTGGGCCAGACACAGGTGACTCAAGCACAGTGGCAGGCGGTGATGGGTAATGATCCAAGCAGTTTTAAAGGAGTAAAACTCCCAGTGGAAACAGTTAGTTGGCACGATGCGCAAGAATTTATCGCAAAAATTAATGCGAGTTGCAGGCTGCTAGATGGGATGCAGATGGCCCTGCCCACGGAGGCACAATGGGAATATGCCTGCCGGGCTGGGGAAACAGGACCTTATTCAGGAGGCTCGATCGACCAAGTTGCTTGGCATTGCATCAATTCTGAAGATAGGACCCATGCCGTTGGCACTAAAAATCCGAATGCTTGGGGACTATACGATATGCATGGAAACGTGGAAGAGTGGTGTGCGGATTGGTATGGTGCTAAGCTTAAAGGTGGCATTGATCCCCAAGGGGCTTCTTCGGGCCCGGACCGGGTGATCCGCGGCGGTAGCTGGTTCTACACCGGCCATTTCTGCCGCGCTGCGGGCCGCAACGGCATAATGCCGTTCGAAAAGATTGTCCTCATCGGTTTCCGTGTTGCTTGCAGTTCAGTTTTGCAGAATGCACCAGCAACAGATTCCGCAGAGCGGAGCTAAGAGCTAACATAAAATCTAATTGATACATGTCAACCCTACCAGATAATACCGAAACTACCGAAGAAACGAGGCTGCGAGTCGTAAGTGATCCTTCACTGGCGCTTCTGGGCAAGGGCGCTTCGCCTGTCTTAGATGAGATGGTCAGTCGGTCTCTCGTGCATATCGAGACCAGCAAGGTTTCGTCGATGCGGCACCGGATCGGAGAACACGAGCTTTGTGATCCGGATTATCGTCTGGTCTGCATATGGGCAGAGGAATTGAAGCTTCCCTTGGAAAAAGTGCTGTTGCTCCTGTTGGTCGAGCGTAAAAGAGGATTGTTTTTGAATGTAGAATGGAAAACGACTATTCAATCAGGAAAATTCAAAAATCTCCTCGTTGATCAAAAAATTATCAGTGTTTCGGGCATGCCGTTCGTTGAAGGACTAAGCATAGAAAGGCTTGGTTTTTTAAACGTGAAAACCATTCATGGCTTGAATCTTTTGATGTTTCCTAACCTCATCGAACTAATTTTGTGTAGAGATCTGGAGTTAGATTTATTTTCTGATGATATCACGGGTTATAGCTGTACTAAAAATGAACTTGCCGAATTGGACCTTTCGGGTGTGCCAAATATAAAGAGATTTAACTGTGCTGGAAATAAATTAACTGAAATAGACCTTTCGGGCGTGCCCAATCTCACTAAGCTTTGGTGTAATGGGAATCAACTGAACGAGCTTGATCTGTCGTACGTGCCGAATCTCACTGAGCTTCGGTGCGGTGGAAATCAACTGAACAAGCTTGATCTGTCGTATGTTCCGAATCTCACTGAGCTTGTGTGCGGTGGAAATCAACTGACCGAGCTTGATCTGTCGTATGTTCCGAATCTCACTATGCTTTGGTGCGATCGAAATCAACTGAACGAGCTCGACCTTTCGAGTTTGCCGAATCTCACGGATCTTAGCTGCTACGATAATCAACTGGCCGAACTGGACCTTTCCCACCTGCCGAATCTCACTAAACTTAGTTGTAGTGGAAATCAACTAACCAAACTGGACCTTTCATACCTACCAAATCTCACGGATCTTAGCTGCTACGATAATCAACTGGCCGAATTGGAACTTTCCTACCTGCCGAATCTCACGGATCTTAGCTGCTGCGGTAATCAACTGGCCGAACTGGACCTTTCCTACCTGCCGAATCTCACTAAACTTAGTTGTAGTGGAAATCAACTGAGCGAGCTAGACCTTTCCGACTTGCCCAATCTAACAAGCCTAGATTGCTGGGATAATGAATTGATCGAGCTCGACTTGTCTGGGGTGCCGAATCTTATTTACCTGGATTGCTGGGGCAATCAGCTGACGGAGCTGGATCTATCGGGCGTGCCGAATCTTGAGAGGCTTAGTTGCAGCTTAAACCAATTGGCGGAGCTGGATCTTTCATACGTGCTGAATCTTAAGGAGCTTTTTTGCGATGGCAATCAGCTGACCAAGTTGGATGTCCGCCCCTTGCTGAAGCTGAAGGAATTAGATTATTCGAGAAATGCTCTCCACCTTGTCCAACGCCCCGACCAAAATTTCTAAATGAATGACCAACCCAGCTGGATACTGATCGACACCGAGACGACGGGATTTGCGAAGCCGATTTACACGGTGGAACTCGCGGCGCAGCGGATGCGTGGCTGGGAGCGCGATGGCGAGCCGTTCCGCTATTTGCTGAACCACGGTTGCCAGATTCCTGCCGAGGCATCGCGGGTGAACGGTTATACCCGCGAGATTTTGGAGCGGGATGGTAGCCCACCGGAGGAGGTTTATCGGGAGTTTGCGACGTATGTGGGCGGGCTGCCGGTGGTGGCTTACAACACGAGTTACGATTGGGATCAGGTGCTGGTGCCGGAGTGGCGGCGGCTGGGGTTGGAGCCGAGTGGGGTGCGTGGATTTTGTTCTTTGCAGTTGGCGCAGCGCTTGCTCGACCCGGTGCCGGCGGGGAATTGCAAATTGCAGACGCTTCGGCAGTATTATCGGCTTTCGGAACGCGGAGCACACACGGCGCTGGGCGATGTGGAGACGGTGATCGACCTGATGCAGCAGGTGCTGCGGCCGCTGGCGAAAAAGCGCGGACTGGACACGTGGGAGAAGTTGATGGGGTTTCTGGAGGGTGAGTGGTATCCATCGCGGCTGGCGTTTGGAAAGCACAAGGGCAGGCTCTATCAGGAGGCGGAAAAGGACGGAGAGCTGCGTGGTTGGCTGGAGTGGTTGGTTGCATCGACCAATGAAAAGAGTTCGCAGATGGGGCGCTGGTATCTGGCGCAACTGGCAAACGGCGGCGGGCTGGCGGATGCCGTGTTGCTGGATTTGGAACTGGCGGCGGAGGGTGCCGCGAGCGGGCTGGTGATTTATCAGGATCCGGGGCTGGAACATTATCAGCGGCTGATCGAGCTGGCGCGAAACCGGCTGGCGGATCTGGAGCTGGACTACGGGGTAGAGCGGGCGAAGGTGGACTCGATCCGCTCGCGCTTGTTTATTACGCTGCGGCCGTATTACCAGCGGCGGGACCGACTGCGCTTGCTGGTGCGGTATCGCAAGGCGTTCATTGATCGCTTGCTGGCGGAAGGCGAAGAAGCGGCGGCTGAGTCGGAGGAAGAGTTTCAACGAGAGACGGCGGACAAGGATCGCGAGTATGATTCAACGGCATCGGCGCTGGAAGGGAAACGCGAGCTGAACGAGGACGAGGCGGTGAAACTGAAGCAGCTTTGGAAAAAGCTGGTAAGGATGTTTCACCCGGATCTGTTTGGGGACGATCCCGAGATGCAGAAGACCTACGTGCTGCTGACGCAGGCGATCAACGACGCCCGCGACCGCGGGGATATGGACTTGCTGGAGATGATCGCGAAGAACCCGCAGGCGTTCATTTTGAAACAAGGCTGGGCAAGTGTTTCTCTGGACGGGGCGCAGGGCTTGATGGAGCTGCGGGCGCTGTATGAACATTTGCAGACGAAAATTCTGGAGATGATTGAGACGCTGGACGATCTGCGGGGCAGCGCGGATTTTGCATTGTTCGAGTATGCGGAGCAAGACAGCGGCGTGCTGGATCAAGTCGCAGCAGCCCAGCGGGCGGAGTTGGAACAGGAGATCGAAACACTCAACGCCGAAGCCGAGCGGCGGGCGAAAGAGTTGGAGGAGTTGACCGGTGAGGTTCCGTTTTAGGTTCCGCAGCCTAGGTCAGCTGACTACCGATTCCCTAAGCTGTTCGCAGATGACTTCTGACGGGATCGGGTCAATTCTCGCGGCTTCATTCCAATCAGGACGTCTGCGTTTTTTTGCGAAGGTGGTGTTCGGCGAAGGCCTCGATTTGCTCTTGGGTAGCGAAGGAAAACTTTGTTACAGCGGCGTCACATTGCCTGAAATACGGTGTAAGTGAATGAAATTGAGCCTACTATGAAATGCCGATGCAACTGACAGGAATGAGGAATCGATGGACAGGAACGGGAAAGTGACTGACAGCGACGGGGCTGAGGCTGACAGGACTTGCGAATGAGCTGACAGCTCTTGGG
>JAPJNB010000265.1 GCA_026461385.1 Akkermansiaceae bacterium | reverse complement strand
GGATGGCCCCAACCCCGTCGATGTCCCTGCACCCCGTGAGATTGCGAAGACCGAGACGCCCGCAGCGCCTCGCACCCCGGCGCCGAAGGAGGAGGAGAAAATAGCCGCTCCAAACCAAGAATCCCCGCAAGCCAAACCCTCCACCCCAAGCACCACCCCAAGCTTCCGGGGAAACCAGCGCAAGACCGCGATCATCGGATCGATCTCACGCACCGGACGCAGCGCGCTGGATGTGGCCGATTCGCCGCTCGGCCGCTACCAAGCCGTCATCAGCCGGGCCGTCGAACAAGAATGGCAGCGCAACTGCGTGCGCCACCGAGATTTCATTACCCCTGGGTTTCTAACCGTTCGATTCTTCGTCGAGACCAGCGGCAAGGTGCGCACGGTTCAGTTCGTCGGAAACATGGAAACGGGCGAGGTCCAAAAAGGCTTCACCCTAAATGCCATCCGTGATGCCGCGATCCCTCCGATGCCTGCCGCCTTGAAAAAGGATTTCGCGAACGAACCTCTTGAACTGATCTTTAACTTCTATTTCTAACCACTATCCATGAACGGACTCCTCAACCCCATCCTCTCCATGACTCATTTTCTCGGCATCAACCTCGTCTGGGAGTTTCTCTCCAAGGGCGGCGTCTTCATGATTCCACTTGGCCTCACCTCGGTGGCCGGAGTGATGGCGATCCTCTTCAAATTCCTTTCCCTGACGAACCGAAGGATCATCCCGAAATCTCTCGCTCGTGATGTGGCCCATTTCCCAGAACTCCTCGCCGCACACCGAGAACAACCCGTGATCAAGGAATTCGAAAACGGCGCAAGTGCGCTTGCTCGCCTCGCGGCGGTGGTCATCAAACACCGTGGAAAACCTCGTAGCGAAATCACCCATGCGGTCGAGTCGTCCGCCAGAGAGGAAACCATGCATCTCCATGCGGGAATCGCGGTGCTGGACACGGTCATCACCATCGCCCCATTGCTTGGATTGCTAGGGACTGCTTCCGGGCTCGTCCGGATCTTCCAAGGACTCGGTGACAACTCCGACCACCTCGCGATCGCTCGCGGCATCGCCGAGGCACTCACCACCACCATCGTCGGCCTGGCCATCGCGGTGCCCTGCGTCATCGCCCACGGCTATTTTGTCCGCCGCATCGAAATGCTCACCGCCCGATTAGAGTCTCTTCTAACGAGCCTCGCATCCGCCTGCGAACCTCCAAATCATCAACCCTGATTCTTCGTGAAATTTCACCGCCCCAAAACCACCCGCAGCCAAGTGGCGGTCATCCCGATGATCGACATCCTCTTCGTTTTGCTGGTGTTCTTCATTGTCTCGACTGCATTTAAAAAACCCCGAGACGTGCTGCACATCGAGTTGCCAACCGTCCACGACATCCCATCGGACCAAGTCATCGAACCTCGGTCGAAAATCACCCTCGACGCACTGGGCAACATCACCCTCGACTCCCTACAGGTTCCGGAAGGTCTTTTGGAGTCGTATTTGCAAGCCTATCGAAAACAAAATCCTAACCGAAAGTTAGAATTGGAGGCCGATCGCAACATCCCATTGGAGCGACTTCTCAAAGTCTGGGAATCTCTCACCAAGGCCGGCATCCAGATCAAGGATGTTCCCGCCCGCATCAAAGTCGCCAACTGATTTTTCATTGCTACCATCACCCACACAAAACCCATGAAACGCCACGCACTTGTTTTCCTCAGCCTCATCTCCATTGCAAATTCGCAGTGGGTCAACCTCTGGCCTCACGAGGCACCCGGCGCCAAGCCCCAACCTGCAGGAACCGAAACTCTCGGAGAAAAAGGCCGCATCAGTGACATCGAACTCCCGCAGTTTCAAACCTACCTCCCCGATCAATCGAAATCGACCGGTGCCGCCGTGCTCATTTTCCCCGGCGGAGGATACGGTCTCCTCGCCGCAGATCATGAAGGGCACGACTACGCAAAGTGGTTCGTCGCACGCGGCATTGCTGGCATCGTCGTGAAATACCGTGTAAGCCAAGACCCAAGCTGCGGATATCAATTCCCCGTGCCATTCCTCGATGCACGCCGTGCGATTCGCACCGTGCGGGCGCATGCAAACGAATGGGGAATCGACCCTAACAAAATCGGCGTGATGGGCTCCTCAGCAGGCGGTCACCTTGCGAGCCTATGCGCGACCCGCTTTGCCGCCTCGTTCAAGGAAGAAGGTGGCGATGCAATCGATCACGAAAGCTGCAAGCCCGACTTCGCCATTCTCATCTATCCGGTGATTTCGATGAGTGCCGCCCTGAGCCACAAGGGATCACGGCTGAATCTGTTAGGCAAAGATCCAGATGATGCCACCGTTGAGAAATACTCAACCGACAAGGCAGTGACCAAGGACACCCCTCCCGTGTTTCTCATCACCACCGCCGACGACCCCATCGACTGCCGCAACAGTCTTGACTTCGCGACCGCGTGCAAGAAACAAGGCGTGCCTGTTTCACTCCATCTTTTTGAAACCGGTGGTCACGGCTACGGCTTAAAAGGCAAGGGTGATCTCGCCGCATGGCCACAACTGCTCGAGCAATGGCTCGCGCGGAAGTTCAATGCACGCTGATGGTCAACGACCAGTGGCGCACCTCTCTGGCTGCTAGCAAGCAAGGCGCGGGTGCATCGGTGACTGCCACATCCGATAGACGGTCCACCGCTGCGTTCGTCGGCTCGACTGCCCAATGATGCAGCCCCTTCCAAAAACCTCGTGTGATCCAGATTCCCGCGTATGGGAACAAGTTTGCTGGCCATAAGAGCTCAAGGCCTGAACCATTTTTCGCGCGAATCGCGACCCGACCCTTCGCCAGTGGCCCAAGAAATACTTTGGCCGCAGGCGTCGCCCCTTTCACGAATCGGCCTTTGGATAAATCATTTCCCATCGGATCGAGTGGCCATGCCATCACCTCCCCGCTGGGTGTTAGACAGGTCCTAATCGACCTTGCAGGGCAGATTTCATCACCGGGCCTCCATGAGAAGAGCGGATGCCAGGCCCAAAGAAATGGGGTCGCGACATCCGCACGGTTCTCGATGCGATAGTCAAAACGAACCTGATTTCTATCGAGTGAAACGCGGCGTTCGAAATCCAAAGGCAAAGATGTTAGATTCCAGTGGCAGACCAATGCCCCCTTGCTGGCAAGTTCTTCGTCGAATGCCGGTGCACGATTCCAAAGCTCGCCATGGTCACCCAGTGCCTTGCGCTTCACTTTGCAAGCAAGCACCGTAGGCAGGCACTCATCGATACCCGCGCCCGGCCCAGTTTCGTAATTCTGAGGGTCCGTCGGATGCCACAGCCGACGTTTGACTGCTGGCGACCAACCATCTAACCACTCACGACGAGTCGCTCGATCTTTCAATGAGACCAGCCGCCCCCCAAGCTCAGGAACCATCGAGAGGGCGATCCGATCGTTGGCAAGCGTGTGGATCTCAAATCCATCCAGAACCTTCTTGGTATAAAGTGGCAGCATGACTTTAGCGGTCAGATCGGTTGACGGTGAGAGACTTTGGCTTTGCTAGCAAATTCCAGCCATCGGAAAAATGAACCGTCAGTGGGCTTGGTCCATAGTTATAAACCGCATACGTTTTCCTACCATCTTTTTGGAAGACATTCGAAAATGGATAGTCCGCGACCACGCCAGCATCGTTGATTCCCAATTGATCGAGCGTGTGGATCCAATGATACATGAAGGCATAGGTATTGCCGCCTTCAATGAGGCAGTGAGGATGCGCATCGAGGTAGGCTGCTGAACTCGCCGGATCATTGAGCGCGTTAAACATCACCACCAAATCGCCCCAACCAGTATTGAAATTTTTCCCTCCAGGGCGCCGCTCGGTGATTCGATCATAGTTTTTTTTCACATACGCTGGACTGCGTCCCATGTAGATCGACGCGGGCGTGAATGGCAGCCAGTTGATCCCATGGATGCTATCGATTTCATCGGAAAACCAAGTCCCAAAGGCACCCTTGCCACCCCAGATCATGCCAAGCGCCACGTTGGGAAAATCTTTCGGATAGTTTGTTCCAGACACATCGAACCAATACTCCTCGACCGCGGTTCTCTCGGTATTGAATAGGAACACCCCGGCATCACGCACTTTTGGATTTGAGGTCGCCTCGCCCCACATCATCAGCCCATACCACGCATTCAATGATTCAGACGATGACTCCTGGTTGTTTCCATCGGCGAAGTTGGCATCTCCCGATGCCCACGAATGTCCTGCATATTTATCGAAACAACGGATGTAGGGAAACATCGGATCCGTGCGACTCGGCGAGGCAATGTCACGGATGACCATCATGACCATCGGCTCCCATTTCTTCGCCCATTCCGGATCGACCCGTGCAACTTCTGCCGCTGCACGGATAAAATATCCGTAGTGAAAATGATGATCATTCAGCGGTCTGTCGCTGCCAAAGGATGACTTACTACCCACCAGTGCTCCCCAGTTGGCATTGTAATAAAACAAGGGTGCTGTCTCTCCAGGAGATGCGGTGAACCAGTTTTCTAACCGCTGCTTGATCTGCTGGATAAAGATTTTTTGGAGATCAAACTCACCGGCCGCCTCCGCGATTCCGCTCAAGGTGGCAAGGCGCCCAAGGTGCTTTCCTTCCCAATACGTGTCTGCGTAGTCGGGGCTAGGAACATCCGCCTCGGCTTTCAAATAGCCTAACAAAGTTGCTCGGTCTTTGATCCCCTCAGCGGGAAGCATCGGAAGCACTCCTTGAATTGGGACCTCCGTGACGAATCCCGTGCCGCACGCCACTTTCATCACACCGCGGACGGAGCCGTAGGTCAGGTTCGTTAACTCCGAGGTGACGTATTTCCACTGGTGTGGATAGAGCGAACAGATCGTGCCGCTTTCGCTGCCTTCCCACACCTTGGTTTTGATTTCATACACCGCTTTCACCTTGCCCGGGATCACTTGGTAATCGACCCGCGTGTCAATGACATGGCTGTAGGCATAGCGCTTGAATAGGGCGAGCGTTTCTAACCGATTGTCAGGCAGCAAGGCGATCGAGAAGTATGGCTTCCCCCCAGACTGATTGGTGAAAATGCCAGCATCCATGCCCGTCCAAGAAGATCCCGACGCCCCGAACAATCCGTAATGGTGGCCCTTGATGGTGACACCCAGAACCGCATCCTTTGCAGTGCCTGACCAAATCTGCGGACGCCCATCGAAGGTGACCACGGGATTCCCGCTACGATAGATGCAGTAGACGAATGGGCTGCCATGCCCAAATGAGGTTTTGAGCGAAGCCTTGCCATCGTCGAATGCCGCCGTGACAAACCAATCAGAATATCCGTCACACTCTGCTTTGGTGAAACTTGACGCGGCCGAATGCCCAATCTTCAGGTCTCCATTTTGGGTTACCCCGCCACCCATGATGGCCGACTGGGAACCCACCACCGCCGCACCCGGGTAGCTGATCGCCAATCCCTCCGGCGTGCAGACCATCGCCAGAGGATGGGGGAACATGTTGTTCGAGTATTCTTGCCACAGCAAGGAACTCCACCACTGCCCTGTCACCGTGGGTCCCCGGGTGGCTTGAGTTCGATAAATTTTTTCCGGCAACGGATTGCAACCGTCCGGCAGAGTCGTGGAGTAACTCCCAGCTCCCACCTGCACGATGCCAGAACGGGCCTCTCCGACAGTGAGCCAAAGCGCTCCGCCGAAGATCACGACCAAAACCACAACCAGCGCCCACCCACTCGGGCGCGCGATGAGCGATTTCATGACGGATGTTGTCGATGTGGGCATGAACTTGAATTAGGCGCTCGGTGATCGACCCATGCATTCCATCGCCTCGATCATCACCCGGCAACTCACGAGAATTTCCGCGCCAAATAATTGCATGATTTTGCACTAGGCTGTCGAATCAAAACTGAAATTGATTTGAATCGATCCATCCGATGAAAGCCAAGGTACCCACAGGTGTTTGGGGCATCAGCTCAAGGCGAGGATTGTCTTGAATCGGGCGAAGGCATCATCCCAAGCCATCGAGTCCCCGGGCGTGAAGGTGCTGCGCTCAAACGAGCGGCGAATCAGGTCCCGGCCTGCCTCCAAGTTGGGCAGGTACCCTGTGCCGATCATCTGCGTGATCACATTTCCACAGGATGTCGCCTCCACAGGGCCACAGACGATTTCAATTCCAAGAGCGTCCGCCGTCGCCTGGCTGAGTAGCGCGTTTTGGATCCCCCCACCACCAGCGTTCAAACACTTAAATTCAAGCCCCGTGAGCTTGCAGATGTTCTCGTAAACCACGCGGTATTTGAGGGCAAGTGATTCCGTGACCACTCGCAGGATCTGACCCTTGTCGTGAGGCACCAATTGGCCAGACCTCGCGCAAAACGCGCGGATTTTCTCCGGCATGTCTCCAGGGCTTGCAAAGCAGGAATCATCGGGATCAATGAAGGCGGAAAAGGGCACCGCTTGGTGCGCTAGTGTCGCCATTTCGCCGTACCCGAGCGGGTCGCCCTCGAGATCCCACTGCCGCTTGCATTCTTGAACCAGCCAGAGACCACTGATGTTTTTTAAAAAACGCACGCTGTCCGAAACACCCAGCTCGTTGCAAAACCCATACGCATGAGCCTCTGCTGAGGTGATTGCTTCCGAAGTCTCCACGCCCATGATCGACCATGTCCCTGACGAAAGCCAGAGGCTGCTGCCATCCATCGGGATGCCCGCAACCGCAGAGGCCGTATCGTGACAGGCCGTCGCCACCACCGGGATGCCCGCTTGCCCGATAAAACTGGCCACCTCGTCGCGGATGGAGCCAAGCACCGTTCCCGGCGCGACCACGGTGCCGAAAATCTTGCGTGGTAAACCTAACGCATCGATCACCTCCCACGCCCAGTCACCCGTACGTGGATCTAACAACTGTGAGGTTGAAGCCACCGTGCGCTCGACGGCCTGCACGCCCGTGAGCCAATAGGCTAACAGATCGGGCACAAACAAAAGATTTTCCGCATGCAGCAGCGCAGGGCTCTGCTTGCGCGCCTCTGCCATGAGATGAAGCGAGGAGTTGTAAAAATTCGTCTTAAGCCCCGTGCAGGAATAAATTTCCGCTTCCGGCATCGCCGCGTGCATCACCTCGGCCATCCCCTCGAAACGCGGATCCCGGTACTGGTGCGGCATTCCTAACAGCTCTCCATTCGCATCAACCAAACCGAAATCACAACCCCACGTGTCGATCCCGATCGAAACAATCTTCGATCCATGCTGTTCTACCGCACGGCGCAAACCTGTTAGAATTTCCCGATAGAGGCCGATCACATTCCAGAACGATCCGCCGGGCAAGTCAGTTCCAGGATTGTCAAATCGATGCACTTCCTCAAGCTCGATGGTTGAAAGGTCGGTCTTGGCAGCGATCACACGGCCGCTGCCGGCACCCAAATCGATGGCGATGAATACTTTTTCTGAAATCATGGTGAAACAGTGGATAGCATGAAATTTCTAAATCATTCCCAAACAGTCAGTTAGCTGTCAAGCCAAGGCCGGCTCGGCAAGTCCCGCACGCACAAGGAGCGGCTCAAGCTCAGGGTCGCGGCCCATGAAGCGCCGATAGAGTTCATCCGGCGCAGCAGAATTTCCCTTGCTGAGAATGTGCTCGCGGAATGCATGACCCGTCTCTGCATTCAGCACTCCCTCTTTTTGGAAACGTGTGAAGGCATCGGCATCAAGCACCTCAGCCCATTTATAAGAATAATAGCCAGCCGCGTAACCCGTCGGGCTGCTGAAGAGATGGTTGAAGCGGCGCATCATCGAGGGTGTCGGGGTGTTCAACGGCGCCAAGTAGTCGGCGAGCACCTCACGGTCGATGGCATCAAGATCCTTCCCAACAAAATCTGCTAGACGGCTATGCAACTCGAGATCAAGCTTACCAAACGCGAGTTGGCGCATGAATCCCGATGCACTTAGATAATTTCTAGCAGCAATCATTTTCACAAAAAGACCCTCCGGTATCGGCTCGCCAGATTCGTAATGCCGGGCAAATAGATCGAGCGATTCACGATCCCAACAGAAATTCTCCATGATTTGTGAAGGGAGCTCGACGAAGTCCCATGGCACGTTGGTGCCTGACAACGACTTCACCTCGACCTGACTCAGCATGCCGTGGAGCAGGTGCCCGAACTCATGGAAAATCGTTTCGACCTCACTGTGGGTCAGCTGCGCCGTCTTTCCATCGACTGGCGGGCTCATGTTACCGATGATGATGCCGAGATGCGGTTCACCCAGTCCGCCGGTGTGAAGCGAGTTCATCCATGCGCCGCCACGCTTCGACTCGCGTGGATGCCAGTCGGCATAGAATGACCCGAGATGTGCCGCAGTTTTCGCATCATGAATTTCGTAAAATGAACATTCTGGATGCCAGACTTCGACCCGGAGATCATTTTCTAACAGATCCTTTTCACCCTCCGCACCCGGCGCTAAATAGACCGTTTCTAACTGGCGGATCGTGATACCGAAAAGCCGCGAGGCGATCTCGAACATCCCAGCCATCACCCCATCGACCGGGAAAAATGGCCGCAGCACCTCCTCGTCAAAGTCGTAGTTTTCCTTGCGTTGCCGCTCCGCCCAGTAGGCGACCTCCCATGGTTCGAGCGCACCGATCGGCTGGCCCGATTTGGCCGCCTTGTACTGGGCCAGTTGCTTGTGCTCGGCGATGAAGGTTGGGCGAATCCGCTCGTGGAGGTCGTTCACAAAGCCGATCGCCGTTTCGCCATTTCTTGCCATCCTCCGCAGAAGTGTTAGATCAGCGAAATGCTTGTGCCCAAGGATGGCTGCCTTCTCTTGGCGGAGCGTGAGGATCTGCCAAACCAGCGCGGTATTATCGAACTCACCGACCGCTCCAACTTGCGAGGACGCCTCCCAAACTTGTCGGCGGATCCCATCATCATGCAGGTGCTGCATGAGCGGGTACATCGATGGGAACTGCAGGGTAAACCGCCATGCGGGTGCCTCATGGCCCTTTGCTCGGGCATTTGCCGCGGCCCCCGCGATCGCCGATTCCGGCAGACCGATGAGTTTGGACTCGTCGGTGATGACCAACTCCCAAGCGTTGGTCGAATCGAGGACATGCTCGGAGTATTCCTTCGTCAGCTTCGAAAGTTCCGCATCCACCTCGGCCACCCGCTTCTTTTGATCTGCGGGGAGATCGGCCCCCGAATTCCGGAAATCGGTCACCGTCTCTTGCACGAACCGCTGTTGGACAGGCGAAAGTTTGGCGATTTCTGGGCCTTCGCTCACGGTCTTGATCATCGACCAAAGGCGGCCATTGAGTGAAAGTGACGAGTAAAAATCACTGACTTCCGGCAGCATCTTGCCGTAAGCCTCGCGTTGGGCCGGCGCGTCGCAGACCGAATCGAGGTGACAGAGGCGGCCCCAACCCGCGTTAAGAAGTTCGGCCGCATTTTCAAAGGCAAGGAAAGTTGACTCGAAGGTTGCCATGGCGGGCTCCTGACCGCAAATCGCCTCGATGTTTTGCTTCGCAACTTCAAGCGCGTGGCCGATGTCAGGCGCGACGGCTTCAGGGACTAGCTGCGACCAGCGGACGTGAAAATCAGGATTGAGAAATGGATGCATGAGAACGATGGCGGTGAGAGGTGGAGATAACTATTTTTGCGAGCGAGACTGAGATAGCCTCTGAGCCTTCTAGCATCAACACGCTGCTCTCTGAATCAATCATTTTAAGCAATCGGCTGTTAGAAAAATCTTTCTCCCCGAGTTGCCGAGCGTTGGCAGCGGATCGAATGGGTGGTGGGGTTGCGCTCCCCTGCTCTCAGACCACCGGACGCACGATCCAGCATTACGGCGGCTCACATGGACACTACCGCTTCAACCCGCAAGCTGGCATCCGATAGGGCATCGCGCGGCTACCGCTTACGGGGTAGACATCCCCTGTGATGGGCTCAAAGCCCCGGGCGACGCTTGCCACCGCTGTCGGAATTCAGGAAGCGGTAATAAACTTCAAGCATCAGCGTGCAGAGAGCCGTACGATAAACTTTGTCCCCACCCCCCGATGTGACTTCGCCAGGCTGCGCTTTCCATGAGCCCTCCTCGGTCTGATTGTTCAGCACTTGGTCGCGGAAGATCTCGTTGTATTTTTTCCAGCCATCGCCGCCCAACTGCATCATCGCCTGAGACTCGTAGTAATGAACATACAGGTCTCCACTTTTGGCATTGTAGTCGAACTTGGTGTTATCGAGGATGTATTTTCCGGCCCTACTCACCTGGCCCTGAGCCCCCTTGCCCCACATTTGGTTGCAAAGCATCCCAACTCCCGTCAGGGTAAAGTAAGGATTCTTGCCGCCAGGTTCCTTGCCCATATAACCATAGCCCCCGTTGGCATTTTGCCGAGCATTGACATAGTCTAAGCCCTTGCTGATGCATGCATTTAAGCCCTTGTATTTGATTCCCGTATGGCTGCAGGCCTTGAGGGCTTGGATCTGCCATCCAACAACCGAGACATCAACGTGACCATCTTTGAGCAGGTAATAATAAGACCAGCCACCACTCTTGTGCTGGTTGTCGATGATGAATTGGCCAGCTTTTTCCGTCATTTCCACCAATGAAGGAACCTCAACCTTGAGCTCCTTGCAGAAGGTCGTAGCCTCACCCAGCGCGTACGTGGCGATCGCGTGCTCATACACCCAATCATGGTTAGTGAAATCCGTCGCCATTCTACCGTCCCTTTTCATCGCCAGATTGACCAAATAGCCGATGCCCTTCATGCATGAATCGCCGAATTCTTGAGAGGCAGGGGTTTCGCAGTGCCCAAAATAAGCGAGCAGCGCGAATCCTGTCATCGCGGCTTTTTTCTTATCTCCCCACGACCCATCGGATGCTTGCGTTGACTTGAGCCAGCGAAGCGATTTGAGCACGGCATCTTCGCATGCTGGAGTTCCTCCATTCTCGGCGAGACGGGCCAAGCGATCCTCCTTCGAGCATCGTTTGCGCATCGTCTCTGGGATCAGGCCGAAAAGTTTGCCCGCACCACCGCCCATTCCTAACCCGCCGCCAACACCTGCGCCCTTGCCAAATCCCGCGCCACTGCCAGAGCCGCCCAAGCCACCTGACATCCCGCCGCCGCTGAGCGAACTGAGCGGAGACATCTCACCAAAGCTATCACCTTGCTCAGGGATGGCGTACGAAGCTTGAGCTCCCTCGGCGAAGACGCGTTTGGCATTGGTCGTTGGGGTGATTTGAGCGCGCTTTTTCTGTTGGACCTGGTGTTCGGCTCCACGTTCACCACCGCCGCCGCCGGGTGGCATGAAATCCACCTTCTTTTCGGGTTCGCGGATGACTTGGAAAATCCAAAACGCCCCAATGCCCAACAGCACCGCGTGAAACAACGCCGCAAACATCAATGAGCCACCACCAATTTTGGCCCAGAAGCCAACCTTGCGCTTTTTGACTTGGATGAGATTTCCTTCGCTATCGTAAAGTTCCATGTTCGTGATTGGGTTGGGCGATCCGTTGGAAAATAAGGTTATTCGGGACTTCCTGCTTGGAAAGTCACATTGGAGATCTCCGCACGGCTGAGAGCATCGAGCACGTCGATCACCCGCTCGTAGCGAGCAAGTTCGTTGGCGTAGATCGTGACCAGCACCTCAGACTTCGACGCCTTACTGCTTTCGTGGAGCTGCATGAGGTTATTGGCGAACTCTGGCAGTTGCTTTGCCTCCGGCGTGTCGAGCGGATCGTCGTTGAGATACACTTGGCCGTCATCCTCAATCCGGACGGCGATTTCATCCGGCATCGGCGTGTCCGTCTCCGTCGCCACGGTTCCCGGCAACTTCGTGTTATGGGCATTCTCCACTTGAACGGCACCCGCCATGACCATGAAGTAGAGCATGATCACAAAGACCACGTCGATCATCGGCGCGATCTGGAAACCCAGATTCACTTCTCCAGACTGCTTTCTTTTACTGCGGCGGCTCATGGAAATTATTTGTTAGAAGCGGCAAATGAAATGTCGGCAATGCCGCCTTCACCGACAAGGTTCATCACCCGCTGAACCTCGATCGCGGGGAGCAACTTATCACCTCGGATCACTGCCCGCAGTCTCTCATCCTTCGCACGGCGGTCTTTGAGGTAAGGGATGAGATCCGCAATGGTGGGGTAGGCGACATCATCCACCAGCAGCAATGATTGATTCTGCTTGGAATCCCAGCGGATATTGATGGCGATCTCGTGCTTTGACATTTCTGGATCCCGTTTTTTGGCATGAGCCGAGACAGGGAGCGTGATTTTTTTATCCACTTTCAGCACCTCGGCCGAGGTGATGCTCATGAAGAAGATGAGCAGCACGAGCAGCACATCGATCATGGGAGCAATTTGGAACTCAGGTTCCCCACTCTCTCCTCCTCCTCCGCCGCCGGCCATGGTTTTTTCGTGTTAGGTGTTAAGATTTCCGCCAATGAGGCAACTCAGGCACTTTGCTGATCTTGGACCCAGTTTGGCAGGGCAGCGAATGTTTCTTCCTGACCTACATCGGCATCCTTCAAATACTCGTATGGCGCGTTGCGGAACAAGCGGCTGGATTCCTCCTCAAGATGATGCATCCCCGCCTGCAGTTTGTTGCGGAGGAAATAGAATCCCATGAATGCGGGAATCGCGATGAAAAGGCCCGAAGCGGTGGCGATGAGAACCTCGCCGATGTGACCCGAAAGCGCCGCTGGATCGCCGATCCCCGCAGAGCCGAGGCTGGCAAAGGCGCCACGCATGCCGGAAACCGTTCCGAGGAGACCCACCATCGGCGTACAAACCCCAATGACGGAAAGGTAGTTGATGCGGGTTTGGAGCTTGGAATTGACCTTGTCCACCTCGGCAATGAGCGCCTCTTCCGTCGCGGACTTGCCATAGCCAATGGAAGAAAGCGCCGAGCGAACGACATTCGCAAATGGGCTGTTAAGCGCCTTCATCGCTTGGTAAGCCCCGATGTAGTCGCCCGAAAGAAATGATTGTTGAGCGATGGAAACATCCTCAGCAGGAACCATTTTTTTGTCGTTGGTGCGCATCCAGATGTCAATGATCAGCCAGACCGTTGCGATTGAGAAGCCGCCGATCGGCCACATGCACCAACCACCGTCGGCAAGGACGTCGATGAAGGTTTTTTTCACTTCTCCCGCTTTGGCAGCCTCTGCGGCGAATGCGGACATTGGGAGAAACACGAGCGCGGCGTAAACGGCCTTTTGGATGGTTTTTTTCATGGGGTTCGATTAAGGAGTTGGGTAGGCGAAGAACGGGTGAGTTTATTTGAGTCGATCAAGTTGTTTGGTGGCTTCCACGGCGACCAAGGTGCCGGAGGAATTGCGAACGCAAGACTTTAGGAGGGAAATCGCTTCTTCTCGGCTGCCGCGAGTGGCAAGGATTTCCGCTGCCTTGAGTTCCGCGACGGCGTTGAGTACCATGCCACCGGATGGGAATAGGCACGGCACCGCGAGGTAAGCCTCAAGAATTTCATTTTCTTGTTGGAGCGCCTTCGCAGGATCGCCATCGCGTTTGACTCCATTGAGCAACTCCGCGCGCAGGAGTGAAGCGTAGGCCCCGAGATCGGCTGGTAAATTATCAGTAGTTAGATCGCGGAAGGCGACTTCCCGGTCACTGATGCTGGTGGAAACGGGCGCGAGCAGGGCCTTGCCAAGCACGACAAAGGGGTCGATCCCTTGGACGGGCGTTGCATCGGAGATTTGTTTGCCGATTTCGGTGCACTTGGCGGCGTCGCCATTTAGGGCAAATGCGACCAACGCCGCACGAGCCGTTTCTAACCAGAAATTTCCGGGGATCTTGGCGGTGACTCTCTGCGATTCGAGAAGCCCTTCTAACGGTTTGAGCGCATCGCCTGGGCGCTTCATGAGCACCAAAGCGATGGCGGGGTCGAGCTCGGTTGGGCGCTCGCCGTACACGTGATCTGCGCTCGCCAAGGGGAAAGTTTGCCCGGGCCCGAAGCCATCGGCGATCACCTGCACCACCAGATTATCATTTTGGAGAATCACAGCGGAGACAGGCACCGAGCGACCATTTTGAAACACGATGCGGATCGGCTCGGCCGCATTTGCCAGTGACAGGGGCAGCAGGGCGACCGCGCCAAAGAACAAGGCGGAGCGGATTGGGCGCGAGAGAAGTGTCATGGGGTTAAAATTCACTTGATGAGCTCGCTGGCCTTCTTGAAGCGCTCGGTGTTTTTGAGTTTCTGGTTTGCGGCCAGCGCGCGGATCGTTTCATCAGCAAGCGTCTTGTTGCCGAGATCTCCCGCTGTTTCATAGGCCTGCCAATAGGCTTCAGCACAAACCTCAGGCGTGCTTTGATAGGCTACATACACTCGCTGATACGTGCCGTGTGCTTTATTGAGCAATTCGAGTTTGGCATCGTTTCCAGCAGCTTTCGCGCCTTGAGCTCGGTAGATCTTGCCGAGAAGAATGTAGGCCTTGCCTGCCATTTCACCGCGGAACATTTTGTCTCCAGCAACTTCGAGGGCGAGCTTCTCAGCGGCGTCGAACTGCTCAAGCGCGACCATGGCCTGCAACTTTCCAAGTGTGGTTTCCTTGAAGCGTGACATCCCAGGATTCTGAGCGAGTGCGTCTTCAAAAATCTTCAGGGCATCTGCCGGTTGTTTGCGCGCCAGTGCAACGTAGCCCAAGCCCACGGGTCCAGCATCGGCAAACATGCCCTCCCGATGACGATCCACCAGCCTCTGGAACATGGCGGTCGCGCCGTCGAGATCGCCGAGCTTGAGAAGAATCTCGCCAGAGACTGCCAGCAATGCAGGGCTCAGCACCGCTGGATCCTTTGCATTGATCGTGGCAATGCCCTTCAAGTAGAGATCCGAGCGGTCTGGCCGTTTGAGCAGTTGAGCGAGTCGAGCACGAGCGTAATAAAGCCGCGCGTTGGTCGTGGCGTTCTCACGCTCTGCAGTGGCCTTGTTGAGAATATCGACGAGTTGCTTGTCGATGGCATCGACATCCACATCTTTGGCTTTTTTCCGAGGGACCAAGGTTTTGACCAACTCGTCAATCAGAAACTCGACTTGTTCGGCATTTGAATCTGCGATCCGCGATTTGAGGGCATTTGCGAGCATTTCTGCGGCCTCGTCAGCCTTGCCTTCGCGAGCTTTCATTTTCGCGACCCACGATGCCGAGGCAAGGGCCAGCGGGCTATCAGGCTTGCGTTTGAGAAACTCCGCATGAAGCGTGGCGATCCCCGCGAAGTCTTTATTGCCCGAAAGCAGAGTCGTCGCCGAATCCAACGCATATTGGATGACGTCGTCGGAATTTTCTGCCCAAACCGCTTTCTTGTAAGCCTCCAACGCGTTCGTTTGGAACATGGCGAGTTGGTCCGCCTTGTCTGAGGTCTTCTTCTTGTAGGTGTCGGCGAGCAGGCAGTACATCGAGCCCGCAGAAGAATCGTCAGGATGCTCGTTGAGGAATTGCGTGAGGTCGCGGATGATTTTGTCGGTTTGATCGACAGTTTTGTCATTGAAGTCGATGAAGGCGAGGCGATAGCGCATGTCCCCGGCGAATCGTCCATCGGGAAATTTCGTGAGGTATTCCTTACAAGACTTGAGCGTTTCCTTGTAGTTGTTGGTTAGGAAATTCGCCATCGCGACATAATAGTGGGCGTTTTCGTTGAGTGGGCTGTCGGGAAAGTTTTTGATGATCTTATTAAAGAACCCGGTGGCTTCTTTAAAATTACCGTCTTGGAACCAGGCGAGCCCTTGGAAAAACGTATAGCGGTCGAGGTTGGCTGATTCCGGGAACTTTGCTTCTAATCCACGGTAAAGGGTGCCGACTTCTGCCCAATTTCCATTTTGAACCAACACCTCGCCAGAGAGAGATGCCACTTGTTCGACGTCGTCGGCGGTCGGGTATTTCCGCACATAGTCGTCACAGAGGGATTTGAGCACGGGGATATTTTTCAGCTCGTTGGTGATCATGATTTCCCCATAGGCCGCAGACTTGGCATCGGTTGAGGAGGCGTATTTGTTGCGGATCGTCCGGAAGCAGACGAGCGCTTCTTCGTAGCGCTCGAGGTGATAGAGGCAGCGGCCACGGCGCATGAGAAGGGCGGCATCGAGATCGGTCTTTTCCTCGACTGCTTGAAGCGCTTTTGTTGCCAATTCGACGGCGGGTTTCAGACCATTGACCAGCTCTGAGGCCGATGAGCGTTGGCCCAGGGGCTTGGTCTTTTCGAGCTCGACCCGAGTCTCAAGAATTTTCAGAATCTTTCGCTGGGAATCAAGCGCTCCCTTCTGGATCGCCAAGATCTGGCTGCGTGGCGGCACCGCGCGGTAAATCGCAAGAGCGTCATCGTAGGATTGAGTTCCCACCAGCTCGTCCCCGCGGACGATCGCTTGGTTGGCATACCATGCAATCGCATCACGGATGCCGGCTTGGTCACTCAAACGGCTCAGGTAGGACACGAGGTCTTCGAGCTTTCCAGTGTCCGCAAGCAGCCCGATCACTGCCACCGCCGCCGTCGTCTGCTGGGGCGTACGAATGTCCGAGCCCATGAGACTCTTGAAGACGGTAAGGGCCTCCTCGCGTCTGCCGAGGTCGTTGTAAACTTGGCCAAGCGAGAGACCGGCTTCCGAGCGAAACTTGGGATCTTGGGCTGCGTTTCGAAGCGCCTGTATCGCCTGCTCTTTTTTCTCTGGGGTGTTCTGCTCGATGCAAGCACGACCGATCCCGAGATTGCAACGACTCGCATACTCGCCCTTGGGAAAACGTTGCAAGCAATCCGCAAATGCAGCCTCCGCCTCAACAGCATTGGACGACAAAAGATTGGCAAGCGCCTTGTTGAAATAAAGCAGCTCAAGCGGCGCGTCCTTGTTCGGTCCCAGCGCCGTCAGCAACTCGGTGATTTTCGTAACCGCCGCAGGATAATCTTTCGCAGTGAATGAATCCTCCGCTTCAGTGAATAAGCGATTCAGTGTCCCGGGCGCAACTGGGGCCGCTGGCGAAGCGGGAGCTGCTGGTGCAGGCGAAGCTGGAGCTGGAGCTGGAGCTGCTGGTGC
>JAPJNB010000264.1 GCA_026461385.1 Akkermansiaceae bacterium | reverse complement strand
TTCCCTAAAGCTGCGGCCATTCACGGGATTGGCGTTCGGCTCGCAGCTCAGGCCGCCTTCATGATTCGACGCCTGTTTTCCGCGAGGGCGCGGAAAACGACACGCGAGGGCGCGTGTGCTCCCCGAAGAATCTGCATCGCACTCACGCGAGGGCGGTCAGCAATTTCTGGTGGATTCCACCGAAGCCGCCATTGGTAAAGACCGCGATCACATCGCCGGATTCGGCGTGCTCCTTGACCGTTGCGATGATGGTCTCGAGGTCTGGCAGGTACCAGCCGTGGCCGCCGAGACGGGCGATGTCGGCGGAGAGTTGGTCGGGATTGAGGCGGTCGTTTTCTGGGATTTTATGAAGGTCGGGGATGGCAGCGACGATCGAGAAATCTGCGGTGGCAAGGGCTTCGGCGAGCTCGGTTTGGAAGACCGCACGGCGGGTTGTATTCGAGCGGGGCTCGAACAAGACCCAGAGTCGCGAGGTCGGGTGGCGCTGGCGGAGGCTCTGCACCGCAAGGCGGATGGCAGTCGGGTGGTGCGCGAAATCGTCGATCACCTTGATGCCCCGCACCTCTCCGCGGAGTTCTTGGCGGCGGGCGACCCCTTCGAACGACTCCAGCCCCGCGCGGATTTCATCGGCACTGAGTCCGGCGAACGTCGCGGCGGCAACCGCCATGGCTGCGTTGCGGACATTGAACTCGCCCGTCATTCCAACCGAGTAGGCGATACCACCCAGCGTGAAGGAACTACGGTCGGTCTCGTAGTTCAGGTCGCTGATGCGGAGGGAGCAATTTTCTCCGAAGCCCACCGTCGTGATGGGGCACGGAGCGCCGGAGGCGACATCGAGGCAATTCGTTTCATCGCCATTGATGAAGGCCATGCCGTTGCGAGGCACGATGTTCAGCAAGCGGCGGAAGGTGAGTTTAATCTCGTCTAACGACTGGTAGATGTCGGCGTGATCGAACTCGACATTATTCACCACGACACATTCCGGAAGGTAGTGGAGAAACTTCGACCGCTTGTCAAAGAACGCCGTGTCGTACTCGTCGCCTTCGAGCACGTTGATTTCCGAGTCGGGAAAATGAGCCCCGCAGCCGAGGTTTTTTGGCAGTCCGCCGATCATGAATCCCGGGTCGCGGCCGGCGTGGCGGAAAATCCATGCGAGCATGGCCGAGGTGGTCGTTTTCCCGTGGGTACCGGAGATCACGAAGTTGCGTTTTCCGCGCAGGAAGAATTCTTTCATCACCTCGGGGAGCGAGTGGTAGAGCAGCTTGCGGTCGAGCGCCGCCTCCGCTTCGGGGTTACCCCGGGAAATCGCGTTGCCAATGATCACCACATCGGTGTCGGCCGGGATGTTCTCGGCGCGGTAGCCCTCGCTGAGGGTGATGCCTTGGCCGCGCAGGAAATCGGACATCGGCGGATAGACATTGGCATCGGAGCCGGTGACCACGAAGCCACGTTGTTTCATTGCTGCGGCTACAGCGCCCATGGCCGTGCCGCAGATGCCGGTGAAGTGAAAACGGGTCTTTGCGGACATGGAAGAGGGCGACACTAGGGGACAAATTTGGCCATGCCAACCCAGAATTCGTGCCCAAATGCGTCAGGTCTGCCATGTCACCGTGGCCGCCTCGGTCCGATAACCCCATGCGAGTGAAAGCCACTATTGCGAAAAAATCCTCGTCATTTCGTGTCACTTGGGTCGAGATTTCCTCAGTGATCCATCCCACCGCCATCGTTTCGCCCCACGCCACGCTCGGAAACAACGTCCAAGTGGGCCCCTACTGTGTCATCGGCGACCACGTCGAGCTCGGCGACGATTGCGTCCTCCACTCGCATGTCGTCCTCGAAGGGCGCTCGAAATTCGGTCGCGCCAACGAGTTTTTCCCGTTCGCCGCGATCGGTGGAAAAACGCAGGATTTGAAATACAAGGAGGAGCCGACCTATTTGGAGGTCGGGGATCACAATGTGTTTCGCGAAAACACGACCGTCCACCGCGGGACGCACGCAGATTTGCCAACTCGGATCGGCTCGCACAACCTGCTGCTTTGTTACGCGCATGTCGCCCACGATTGCCAGTTGGGAGACCACATCATCCTTTCCAATTCGGTCGCAATGGCCGGCCATGTGGTGGTGGAAGATCACGCAATCATCTCAGGCGTGGCCGCCATCCATCAATTTTGCAAGATCGGCAGGCACTCGATCATCGGTGGTTGCTCGAAGATCGTCCAGGACGTGCCGCCGTTCATGATCATCGACGGAAATCCCGCCGGTACCCGAGGGATCAACCTCGTTGGCCTCCAGCGCCGCGGCTTTTCGGAAGAGGACGTCAAGGCGATCAAGAGTGCCTACAAGAAGTTGTTCCTCAAGAAAGACGGCAACCTCGCCACCGCGCTGAGCTCGCTCAAGGCCACGCACACCGCGGCGAACCCGCAGGTCGCGCACTTGATCGGCTTTGTCGAGGCATCCGAGCGCGGCGTCACCCGTTGAAGTCGAGCTCCCCGGCGGGTGCGTTCGCTAACGGGGTTTCCAGCAGGGTTTCGGCGGTCGCCGCTTCTTCGGAATACTCGGGCCAGTTGGCGTCCTCTTCGATCTCGAACTCGGGCAAGAGCGCTGCCGCCTTCAAGGTTGCCAATTTTTTTCTCGAGGTGAGGGGGATCTTCATCCGGCCACCCTACCACAAAGGCCGGGAGTTTCAAATCGAGAGTGGTGCGGCCTCCGCCCACTGACTTTTTCTTTTCTTCACATTTGGGGTTGAAATCGTGCATCCTGTGGCGAGCCCACTTGGGTTTGCCACTCTCGTTTTCCCATGCATCCGACGTCTCTCTCAAAATACCGGCCCTTCCCTGCGGTGTCCCTGCCCGACCGCACCTGGCCGGACCAAGCGCTGACCCACGCACCGATTTGGTGCTCGGTCGACCTGCGCGATGGCAACCAAGCGCTGCCACAACCGATGTCGATCGACGAGAAACTCGAGTTTTTCGACCTGCTGGTCCGCGTCGGCTTCAAACAAATCGAGGTCGGCTTCCCTTCGGCCGCAGACACGGAATTCAACTTCCTCCGCCGCCTGATCGACGAAAACCGGATCCCCGACGACGTCACAATCCAGGTGCTCGTGCAAACCCGCGAGCCATTGATCCGCCGGACCTTCGAGGCCATCGACGGCGCAAAGCGGGCGATCGTCCACATTTACAACTCGACGTCGCCGCTCCAGCGCCGCGTGACCTTCAGCGACGCCTCGCGCGAATCGATCAAGCAAATCGCCATCGATGGCGCGACCTTGGTGAAACAACTCGTGCCCAGCATCCCGCGCACCGAGGTGGTTCTGCAATATTCGCCCGAGTCGTTTTCCGACACCGAGCTGGATTTCGCTCTGGAATGTTGCAATGCGGTCATCGACATCTGGCAACCCACGCCGGAGAAAAAAATGATCATCAATCTGCCGGACACCGTCCAGTGGACGACTCCGAACGTCCACGCCGACATGATCGAGTGGATGGGCCGCCACCTTTCCCGCCGCGACTCGCTGCTGGTCTCGCTCCACACCCACAACGACCGCGGCACCGGAGTCGCCGCGACCGAACTCGGTCTGATGGCAGGTGCCGACCGCGTCGAGGGCACGCTTTTCGGCAATGGCGAACGAACCGGCAACCTCGACATCGTGACGCTGGCGCTGAATCTCAACAGCCACGGTGTCGCGACCGGACTGGATTTTTCCGATCTGCAATCGATCCGCACGGTGTACGAACGCGTCACCCGACTGAACGTCCCCGAGCGCCAACCGTACGCTGGCGAACTCGTGTTCACTGCCTTTTCCGGCTCGCACCAAGACGCGATCAAGAAGGGCCTCGACCGCCGCAGCCGCGAGGTCGCCGCCGACGCCGCCACCCCGTGGGGCGTGCCGTACCTCACCATCGACCCGCAAGACATCGGCCGCTCGTACGAGGCGATCATTCGGATCAATTCCCAGTCAGGAAAAGGTGGCGTCGCCTATGTGCTAGACCGCGAACACGGCTTCGACCTTCCCAAGTCCATGCACCCGCAAGTCGGCAAGCGCATCTACGACCTCGCCGACGAACTCGGCCGCGAGCTCTCGACCGATGAAATCCGCGACGCGTTTTTCGAGGAGTTCGTCAACATCGCGACGCCACTGGATCTCATCGACTACGAGCTGGTCCACCAGACGGGCGAGCGCGGTTTGGTCCAGTGCAAGGCCAGCATCCTCATCGGTGGTGAAAAGAAGGCCATCGAGGGCTTTGGCAATGGGCCGATCAATGCCTTCGTCCACGCGCTCGAAGGCGCGGAGCTCAAGGACTTCAAGGTGACCGACTACCGCTCCCACGCCGTGCGCGGCGGCTCGGATGCCAGCGCAGCCGCCTACGTCCAAGTGCAACACGACGACGGCCGCCTGCTGTGGGGCGCCGGGGTCGATCCATCGATCGAAATGGCAGGCCTCAAGGCACTCGTGGCCGCATGGAACTTGCTGCGGGCTTGAGTGGGTTTCTCAGGCGAGGTGAAGGGAACGGTACGCAGTTGGAGGCAATCTTCATCAGGAATGGCGTTTTTTGCAGAATTTGACGCAAAAGCGCTTTTTCTTTGAAGTTTAAGCCTAAAAAGGAAAATGGAAAGATCGCCAGCACGCGGCAAGTGACGTAAGCTCAAGGCCATGAATGCTCCAGCGAGCTTGATTTGTGTTAACCCCG
>JAPJNB010000263.1 GCA_026461385.1 Akkermansiaceae bacterium | reverse complement strand
CCTCGGGGGTTTGATTTTCATAAAGGCATGGCTGGCCGTGTGTCGATCTTGGCGGGATCCGAATGCTACACGGGAGCTGCGGTGCTCGCGGCAAGAGGAGCCATCTGCGGAGGGGCTGGCTTGGTAACCTTGTGGGTTCCAAAGGCGGTCCAGCATTTGATCGCTGCGAAATGTCCGGCAGAGGCAATCGTGAGAGGGGTAGATCATCCGCTTGAAGTTTTGAGTCTTCCTTGTGATGCGTTGGGGGTGGGTTGTGGGCTAGGGGCGTTGGATTCGGTTTGGACGAGCGAGCTTTTGGAGCTGATCGGACAAACGGCCTGCCCGATGGTGGTCGATGCAGATGCTCTCAATGTGGTTGCTCGATCGGCGTTGGGGATCGGGATTTTTTCTGCAAAGCACCTGCTCACTCCGCATCCGGGCGAGTTCGCGAGGCTGGCGCCTGACCTCATGGATCTCACGCGAGAAGAAGCCGCGCACCGCTTCGTTGAGCGGACGCCTGCCGCGCTCTTATTGAAGGGGTGTCGATCGATCATCACGCGCCAAGGGCAACCACTGTGGTGTAACCCCACGGGAACGCCAGCGATGGCCACTGGCGGTCAGGGAGATCTCCTCGCGGGTGTGATCGGCGCACTCCTCGCGGGTGGGGGTTCTACCATCGAGGCAGCAGCACTCGCCGCCTGGGCGTGTGGGCGGGCGGCGGAAATCGCGATGAATTCACACAATTTTTCCGAAGAATCGCTCACGCCCACCGATTCATTGTCTTTCCTCGGCGCTGCCTTTCGGGACTGGAAGAATGCCATTCGTTAGAGACATAGCACCGCGAAGAGGTCGCCGTGTGGCGCGGTGCTCAATTCAGAAAAATAAAAAACCAATGGCCTCGTGAGAGAGCCATTGGTTGAATGGTAAGTGTGTATGAAGCAGATCAGTTGACCGCCACCGCCGATGAACCCGTTTCGCCCGTGCGGATTCGGATGGCTTCTTCAACCGTGGAAATGAACACTTTACCGTCACCGATTTTGCCAGTGTTCGCGCTCTTGACGATTGCCGATGCGACGCCTTCGGCTTGGGCGTCGTCTACGACGATTTCAATTTTGACCTTGGGCAGGAAATCGACGGTGTACTCAGAGCCACGGTAGATCTCGGTGTGGCCTTTTTGACGTCCGAATCCTTTGACTTCGGTGACTGTCATTCCTTGCACACCCACCTCAGCGAGGGCTTCTTTCACTTCTTCAAGCTTGAATGGTTTGATGATCGCTTCGATTTTTTTCATAGTTGGGCGGATTTGTTTTTAGAGTATGCAGGAAACAAGTAAGCAATTGTCGTGCCAACTTTTATTCTGGCAAGTTTCTATTATCTGTCAGGACTTTAGTTCGGTTCGCTCCTCCTGGCGAGGTGAAAAGTTGAGCGTTATGGAATAAGTAAGGATGGATTCATCGATTTTTAAGCAAGTCACGGATCTCCGTGAGGAGTTTTTCCTCGGTGCTCGGTTCTGGGGGCTTCTCCTCGGCGATCTTGGCGGTGAGGCGTTTGGCGTTATTGATGCCCTTAACCACGAGGAACATCACGAAGGCAACGATGATGAAATTGATGCCGATAGTGATAAAATTTCCGTATGCGAGCACCGCGCCTTGTTTTTTTGCCTCGACGAGGCTGGTCGCCGTAACCGTGCTGGACAGTGCGAGAAACCGATTCGAGTAGTCGATGCCGCCAGAGACTCGCCCGATCAGGGGCATGATGAGATCCTCGATGAAGGCGGTAGAAAGTTTGGTAAATGCAGCGCCCATGACAAAGGCCACGGCCATGTCGATGAGGTTGCCCTTGAGGGCGAATTCCTTAAATTCTTTGAACATGATGGGTGTTGGGGTAGATGTGGGGTGAATTTATAGAACCTAATCGTCGATTTTCCAAGGGAAATTCATCTTTTGCTGAACTTGAAACTTGGCAGATGCAGGGTTTCCCGAGAGCTTCCGAGTGATGGCTATGCAGAATTCCGTGGGATTAAGGAGCCTCATTGAGGAGATTGGCGGTGTCGACCAGGTCGGCATCGATGAGCGTGTGGCAAAATATGCGACCCGCAGCATCAAGAAGCATGCCAAGGTTTTCGGTTTGAAGCTGGCGACCACGATGGTCGACTTGACGACGCTCGAGGGCAAGGACACCCCCGGCAAGGTGGCATCGCTGTGTCAGAAGGCTCTGAGGCCGCACGACGACTCCGACATTCCTCCGACCGCTGCGGTTTGTGTTTACCCCGCGATGGTGAAACACGCGGCTAAACTGGTGAAGGGTACACCCGTCAAAATCGCGTCGGTCGCCACGGCCTTTCCCTCAGGCCAGTCATCGCTGAAAATCCGACTCGCCGAGGTGCGTACGGCGGTGTTAGACGGTGCGGATGAAATCGACATGGTGATCAACCGCGGAGCGTTTCTTGCGGGGGAGCTTGCTCGGGTGCAGGATGAAATTTCTGCCGTCCGTGAAGCCTGTGGCGAGGCGACCCTCAAGGTGATCTTAGAAACCAGCGAACTGGAAACCTACGACAACATCCGAGCGGCGTCATTTCTCGCGATGCGCGTCCTGCGCCCCGGTGATTTCATCAAGACTTCGACAGGCAAGACGTCGGCCAATGCGACGCTCGGCAACAACCAAGTCATGCTTGAGGCCATTCGCGATCATTTCCTAGCCACCGGAGTCGAGATCGCCATGAAGCCCGCAGGGGGCATCCGCACCGCAAAGCAGGCGCTCCATTTTCTAGTGGCGGTGAACGAAACGCTGGGGGACGCATGGTTGCACCAAGACCGCTACCGCTTCGGCGCGTGTGCTCTTCGCACCGCCCTTGTCCGCCAACGGGTAAAAGAGAAAACGG
>JAPJNB010000262.1 GCA_026461385.1 Akkermansiaceae bacterium | reverse complement strand
GAGTGGCGTTGGAACCACAGACATCGTAAAATCTATCCCATACTCCACAAACATCTCCTCACACATCTCCTCCAGCACCCTCTCTCCACTCCATAAGACCCAAATCATGAACCCGACCATTTTCTCCAGGGGCCAATCGGTCATGAAGACCCTATCGAGCCTCGTCTTGGCTCTAGTCACCGTGTGTGTCGCGGCCGCCCAGACGCCACTCCACATTGGGTTCGTTGACCCCGCACTGCCGAAGAATCCACCGCCCCGCAACGCGGCCGCGCTGGCGTTCGCCCAGTCGCAGGGCGAGGTCGCGCGGATCGCGTGGCAGAAGGAAGGGGGCTGGCTCGCGCCGGACGGGAAGATCCGCGCGCCGGAGGAGTTCGATGTCGTTTGGTTCCACCAAGGCGATGACCTCGGCGCCGCAAAGCTCGATACCGCCGCGGGCGCGGACTTGATGGCGTGGCTCGAAGGCGGTGGGACGCTGCTGGTCTCCGGTGCGGCGGGGAGCGTGCTCAACGATCTCGGCATCGAGCCGACGCCGCTGCGCGTGCTCGGAGCCAGCGGGGCGGCCTCTGTCAGCGGCATCAATGTTCTGCCGAAATATCGCGAGCATCCGGCGTTCGCCGGCCTCGATGTGACGCAGATCGTCCCACTCACCACCAAGGGCGGCAACGCGGTGGCGGATTTTTACGGTACCGCCGGGCCGGGCGGCGAGTTGCTGGCCAATGGTAGCGGCCCGAGCGAAAGGCCGCTGGTGGAATACACCGTCGGCGCGGGCCGCGTCATCTTCGTCGGCTGGCGTCTGCCGGACTTCACGAACGCAGCGGACGCGCACCGGCCCAACCTTGAAAGGCTTTTCAGCAACCTGTTGGGCTACCTCGCCAGCAAGAACGTCAACCACGCACGGCTCGTCGCTCCGGCGGGCAAGAGCCACTACGAGCGCCGCATGGGCGTGCCGTTTTTGCTTGCGGATAAACCGGTCGAACTGACAGCCGCAGCCAGCGGCGAGAAGACGGCAGTCATTGCCGAAGCCGACGTGAGAGAATCAGCGATCAGCGGGGAGCGTGTGACAGCCAAGGCCCTCGGCCTGACACTGTCGCAACGCGAGAAGCTGGTGGAGCAGTTCGTGGCCGCGCGCCGCACCGAGCAGGAGGCTGTCGAGCACAAGGACCGCGAGATGATGGCCGGCTTGAGCGTCATCAAGCCGGACGTGAAGCTGCTGCCCGCGCCACTGACGCCGCTGGTGACGACCAACGTTGACCAGAGCGTGCTGCTGGGCCGCTCGGCACACATGGCGCCGGGTGACGGCAAAGGCGACATCACAACACCGGTGTATGAGCCGGTCGAGGATGGCGGCTTCCGCGTCAAGGATAGCATGAACAGCAAGGACAGCAGTGACAGCAAGCGCCGCAAGCTGAACCGTCCCATCGTCCACGGCCAGAACCGCATCTGGACCGGTGACGTGCCGCTCTTCCGCATGGATACGGTGACCGGCATCGGCAGCTACGTGAAAGATGAGCGCGTGTTCCCCCTGTGGGCGCGGCCCGACGCGCAAATTGGCGGCACCACTCCCAGCATGGGCACCTTGCGGCTTGGTATCCCCGGTGCGGACGGCAAGACCAACTGGCTCGACGAGCAGAGCAGCATCACGACGACATTCCGGCCGGGCTACACGGAGTATCAACTCGCCGGCGCGCGCGTCACCATCGCGCCCGCGCTCGATTTCCACGGCTTTGTCTGCCGCGTCGAGTTCGACAAGGAAACGCCGCTGCTCTGGCAATACGGCGGCATTTGGTGGCTGCCCAGCGAGGCAAACAACAACAAGGTCGAGATTGCCGACGGCATCGCGCGCATCACCGAGCCGAACCTGCCCAACGGATTGGTGCTGGCGACGTGGGACGGCAAAGGCGACGCGCGCACCGTCAAGACTGAGTTTGGCCAGCAGGCCGAGTTCGTCGCGACAAAGCCGCGCCGCGTCTATCACATCGTCGCGACATGGGGCATCACACGCTACGACGAGGAGCGCGCCTTCAAGACGATGGCGCGGCTCGACACGCCAAACGCCGCGGCGTGGCCGGAGAAACGCGATGAGCTGAAGAAGCTCTGGTTTGACTGCTACATCGGCCGCGCACTGGAGCCGGAGAAACATCTGCGCCAACTACTCGCCGCGCCCGCCGACGAACTGCGCCGCACGCGTGACTCGTGGGACGCGCGTCGCGCCGAGTTCCAGATCCGCACGCCTGACGCGCATCTCAACGCGCTCATCAACTACGCGCGTTGCATCAGCGAGTATCATCGCCAAGGCCCCGGCCTCGTGCTCGGCGGGCAGGTTTGGCAGATGTATTCGCACATCTCCACCGGCTGGTATGGCAAGCAATGGGCCGGAGACCACGCCGCGATGGAGGAGTGCCTGCGCTTCTACGCCGCGATGCAGGGCGACAACGGTTTTATCCGCTGGATATCCCCGTCGCTGGTCGCGTTCGACGCCGAGAACAACACGGCCTATTGGGTGGACCAGGTCTGGCGGCACTATCAATGGACCGGTAACCGCCAGTTCTTGAGCGACATGTGGCCGGCCGTGCAGAAGGCCGTTGCGTGGATGCGCGCCAACAACGATCCCGACGGCGACGGTTTGTTCCGCGACCACTACGAGTATTGGAACTGCGACTCCAACGGCAAAGGCCCAAAGGCGGCCGCGCCGAGCGCGATGAGTTGGGCGATGCTCGACCGCGCCGCGCACATGGCGGCAATCGTCGGTGACGCGAAAGCCGAAGCGGAATACCGAGCGCTGGCCGAGAAGACGCACACGGCGATATTCCGCGAGCTGTGGAACGAGAAGGAAGGCCGTCTCGGATCTATCGGCTCCGATGGCATCTGGCGTGGCCATCCGCAGACGTGGGAAGAGTTTCTGGCCAGTAATGCTGGCTTGCTCAACGCCGATCAAAGCCGCAGCGCGATGCGCTGGATCGCGTCGCACTACGGTTTCGAGCCGCAGCCGGGCGTGAACCTGCTCTCCTGCAGCGATTGGTGGCCGCTCCGCTGGAGCGTCCAATGGGTGCCGACCGGCGACACCTGCCTCGCTGCGCTCGCAGGCATGAAGGGCGGCGACGTGGACTTGTGGTGGCCGTATCTAAAGACCGTTGTCGGCTCGGCGTATCACAGCCACTTCCCCGGTATCAACATGGGCATCTCCAACGCCGGCGCGGGCGGCGGCGACCGCGAGGACGTGGATTCCAACGACCCACACATGCACGTCACGGTGCGCGGCTTGTTCGGCATCGAGCCGGCGGTGCACGAAGGCCGGCTGGATATTTGCCCGGCGTTTCCCTCCGACTGGCGCGAGGCGAGCATCCGCACGCCCGACGTGAGCTACGAATGGAAGCGCGAGGGCGACCTCGCGACGTTCCGCATCCACACGCCAAAACCGGTGGTCAAGCGCGTGCGCGCCAGCCTCGGAGGAGAGGAAATCGTGACCCCGTCGGAGACCGAGTCGGTTATCACCGTGAAGGTCGGCCCCGCCGCCCTGCCGCTGGAACCCGCAAAGAAGAAGACGATTCTTGCCGACCAAATCCCGCCGTCGGTGCCGACACCTTTGACAGCCAATGAGCGCAGCCGGCTGATCCTGTTCGATCTCGCTTCGGCAAGCAACGTTACCAGCGAAGAGTTCTTCGCGACGAAGTTTACTTTCGACGACAGGGATAAGCCTGATAGCCTTCGTTGGTGGCGCACCCCGTCGCTGATCATGCCTCCATCGCCGCGCGTTCTCACCGCCCCTCACGGGGTCGTGTTCCTCACATCCGGGCGTCCGCAAGCCGGCCTCAGCGAGCTACCGAAGAACCTGCTGGCGCTGGCCAGTTGGCAGCCTTACCCCCTGCCGGGCGGCGCGACGATTGCCGTGGGCCAGAAATGCGAGCGGCTCTGGCTGCTGCTGCAGAACTATGTCCATCCGATGAAGAACTACCTACCCAACGGCGAGGTCGTGCTGCGTTACGCGGACGGTGGACAAGCCGTCACATCGCTCATTCCGCCGTTCAACCTCGACTGCTACTTCCAGCACTTCAGCCTCGAGGGTGTGCCGGTGCCGTTCGGCCAACGCGGGCCCTCCTTTTTCGTCTATCCGCGCACACTGAGCGGTTTTACGAGCGCCCACGCCAACGCGCTGGCGATTGACTGCGACCGCTCACGCGTTCTGGAGTCGGTGGAACTTCGCGCCACGTGCAGCGAAGCGGTCATCGGCCTCGCCGGCATGACGGCGCTTGCGCCAAAAGCCGTGAGTCCATGAAGCGGTTCTCCACGGATAGCACCATGAAAAATCCAACCCCCCATCAAGTCATGAGCTCAAACAAAACAACGCATCGTTTCCAAGCGGCCTTCACCTTGGTGGAGTTATTGGTCGTGATCGCCATCGTCGCCATTCTGGTTGCCCTGTTGTTCCCCCTTGTGGGCAGCATGAGGATAAAGTCCAGCAGCACGATCTCCGTTTCAAACCTGGGGAAAATAGGGACAGCGATCATGACCTACGCCGCTGACAACAACGGCACCCTGCCTGGCCCGACTTACGCACACCTCGGCCCGAAATATCAACTTTTCGCCAGCCCCAATGGGCTTCCCTACATTCTGAGAGATTACCAGCCATATGTGAACCAACCGCAGAATCCAATCCCAAATACGCGCTATAGTCCCACCTGGGACTATCCCGCGGCGAAGTCGGATGGACAGAACCCGGTAAGCCCGGGTACTGCGACCTACACTGTCTATAGCATCGTGAAAGACAGCAGGGGCAACTTCTATCCGCTGGGCTACCCAGCCACAGCCCCTCCCATGACTACCGCCCAACTCGCTGCAAGAGATACAAGCTATAGGAGCGGAAGCGGGGGGAATGGCAAAAAACCCTGGATCACTGAGAGCTTCATGATCGAACCACCTCCTCACGGGAAATATCGCAACACGCTGATGTTCGACTACAGTGTGCGAGCCATTCCGACCAATGAGTTGATTAATGCCAACGTTTGGTAGATCCGGCACCCGCATCTGGCCCAATGTCATCTCCTTGCCCGAGGGTTATCCGTCTCGCGACATCGCGCTGATGATGGATCGCATCAATTTTCCCCGGCATGCCCAAGCAGAACTGGACATACGGTGTCATGAATCTCTACCACGCCCATTTGCCGGAAGGAAACAGGACGCCTTACGAGTATGAGAAACACTGAGAACACTATGTCCACACCCACGAAGAACAGTCCGAAAACCTGGAAGGCCGGAACACTTACCTACAGCATGGGGGGCTTGATGGTGCTCTTCGCATGGCTCCTTGTCGGGGATTTCGCATGGCAGCTCAAGGAGCGGTCGGTAGCCACCACGGCCCAGCTCGTGCTCAAGAGCTTCGGATCGCCCGATCTGCTTGTTGGACTGTTGATTGGGTCGGTGCCGGCCGCCGTCGGGCTCATCATTGGCCCGATCATTTCGGTAAAGTCCGACCGGACCCGCACCCGATGGGGACGCCGGATCCCGTTCCTTCTCATCCCGCTGCCCGTTGTTGTTTTCTCGATGTTCGGCCTTGCGGCCACGCCGCAACTTGGCGCTTGGATCCACGAGTTCCTCGGGGCCCGCTCGCCGGGACCGATGGGCAGTTCACTTCTTGCCTTCTCGATCTTTTGGGTCCTCTTTGAACTGGCCACCATTATCACCAATGCGCTCTTCGATGCACTCATCAACGACGTTGTGCCCCACGAAACCATAGGCCGCTTTTTTGGCATGTTCCGCATCGTGAGCTTGGTGGGCGGAATGATTTTCAACGTCTTCCTCATCAAACATGCCGAGGAATACTACAGTTGGATCTTCATTGCCACGGGACTGATTTACGGTATCGGGTTCACGCTGATGTGCCTCATGGTCAAGGAAGGGCAATATCCGCCGCCGGAGCCTCAGGCTCCGGGTGCCAGCGGGCGGTTGATGGGATTCAAAACCTACCTTCGCGAATGTTTTGCCACCCCATTTTACCTCCTCGTTTTCGGTGCCGTGATCTTGGGATGGGTTTGCTTCGCCCCGGTCAATTCCTTCAGCATCTTCTACGCCAAGCAGCTTGGCATCAATATGGAGATTTACGGACAATTCACCGCGGTCTCTTATGCTGTTTCCGTCGTGCTGGCCTACATCCTCGGCATTCTCGCCGACAAATTTCATCCCATCCGCATGGGCATCGCCTGCCTGGCCCTCTACGCTGCAATCGCCATTTGGGGCGCGTTTAGTATTACCAATCTCACCACGTTCGGAATCGCCTACATTGGCCACACTGTGATGAGCGGCGCCTATTTAACCTCCACCGCATCCATTACCCAGCGCCTCTATCCCAAACTCAAGTTCGCCCAGTTCGCCTCCGGGCAGGGGATCCTTCTTGCCATCTTCAACGGCATCATGCCTCCCGCTGTCGGCCTGTTCCTTGATCTCAATCACCACAACTACAGGATGACATTCCTCTTTTCCGGTCTGATAGCGGTCGGTGGGCTCCTCTTCTACATCGTGGTTTACCGTAGGTTCATGCAACTCGGAGGTCCTCAACACTACCGGGCACCGCTGTCCGAAACCCCCGAATTCCAGTAGCCCCCCCCGCGCCTCTGCGAGAGTCGAGAGTCGAGAGTCGAGAGTCGAGAACCAAGGCTCTGGGAAGAGCCGCGGAAGACTACTGTAAGTAGCCCCGTAAGGGCGGCACGGCTTGCCGGGCGGCAAGTGCCGTCAAT
>JAPJNB010000261.1 GCA_026461385.1 Akkermansiaceae bacterium | reverse complement strand
CCTAAAGCCGCGAAGGCACCTAAAGCTGCGAAGGCACCTAAAGCCGCGAAGGCACCTAAAGCCGCGAAGGGCGTCCGTCCGCGCTACACTCCTGCTGAGAAAAAGGAAGTTACTGACTTTGTCAGTGCATACAACACTGCCAATGGACGTGGTGGGCAGAGCAAGGCAGCGGAGAAGTTCAAGCTTTCGCCAATCACGGTGATGGCTTGGTTGAAGGCCGCAGGAATCAAGAAGGCTCCCAAGAAGCTGGTCAAAAAAGCTAGCAAGCGTGGAGCCGTCGGAAGACCTCGTAAGGTTGCAGCAACTCCCGCAGTTTCGGGAGGAATCACGAACAAGCTGAGCTTGCTTCTCTCATTGAGCAATCAAATTGCTAAGGCAGAAGCTGAGCTTGCTCAACTCAACTCGCAGTTCAGTTCGATCAAGGCATCGCTCTGAGAGTAGATTAAATTTGCAATCATCAAGCCGTCTGCCGCTAGTCGGTGGGCGGCTTTTTGCTGTCCTGGTGGAGGGGTTCCGCCTTGATTACCAGGTAACGTCGAGGGTGACCTCGCTCCAGAGCAAGCGATCCGACTCAAAGACAAAGCGCCCGAGGAACGATTGGTCTTCTAACAGGATAGGTAGCCAGTGTTGATCGTCCTCCCACATTCGCTGATAGGGAATTGCATCGATCGCTGTCCAAACAGGTACCGCCTCATCGGTTTCCGTGGGAGTTCCTGAATAATCATCGGCGCGATACACGTGGCAATGAATGTGTGGGCAATCCGACATGGAGAATTGAAGCTCGCCCAGTTTTCTTGGGGCGGTGGGGGTGATGCAGAGTTCCTCCTCAGTTTCGCGGACTGCCGCTTCGAGCGGAGTTTCACCGGCATCGATTTTTCCGCCCGGGCCATTGATTTTTCCAGCACCGAGGCCCCGTTTTTTTTCGATCAGCAGAATCTTGCCATCTTTGATAATGAAAAGAATCGTCGCGTGCATCTCGCCACGCCAGGAAGTCCAGTCAATGGGAGATGGGTGTGGCATGGTTAGATGGATCAAAAGTTAGGCGTTGGCTTCGGCATACGCTTCCACCGAGTCACAGGTGCAGATGAGATTGCGGTCGCCGTGGACATTGTCGATGCGGCTGACGGACGGCCAGAATTTGTGCTGGCGGAGGTAGGGTAGTGGGAATGCCGCCTGCTCACGAGAGTAGCTGTGTGTCCAATCGTTGCTACAGACGGTTTCACATGGGTGAGGAGCGTGTTTGAGTGGGTTATCGTTTGAGTCGAGCTCTCCGCGAATCACGGCAGAAATCTCGCCATGGATGGCAATCATCGCATCGCAGAAGCGGTCCATCTCGGGTTTTGATTCGGACTCTGTAGGCTCGATCATCAGAGTGCCGCCGACGGGCCAACTCATGGTTGGCGCATGGAAGCCATAGTCCATCAGTCGTTTTGCCACATCTTCGACGGTGATGCCGCTGGCATCTGAGAGCGGGCGAACATCGATGATGCATTCGTGAGCCACGAGGCCTTGATTGCCAGTGTAGAGTACAGGGAAAAACGGTTCTAAACGCTTTGCGATGTAGTTCGCATTCAGAATGGCAACCTCGGTTGCTTCAGTTAGGCCGTCTGGGCCCATCATGGCGATGTACATCCATGAGATGGTGTTGATGGATGCGCTGCCCCAAGGAGCCGAGGAGACGGCGCCTTCTTTGGAGTCCAGTTCACGATGCCCGGGAAGATAAGGTAGCAGTTGTGAGGCAACGCCGATCGGGCCGACGCCAGGTCCACCGCCGCCGTGTGGGATGCAGAAAGTTTTATGGAGATTGAGGTGACAGACATCGGCCCCGATGAGGCCCGGGCTTGTGAGGCCGACTTGGGCGTTCATGTTCGCGCCGTCCATATAAACTTGGCCACCAGCTTCGTGAATGATTTCACAAATGGAACGGATCGACTCCTCAAACACCCCATGGGTCGATGGGTAGGTCACCATCAATGCTGCTAGATTTTCGCGATGTTCGTTCGTGCGTTTGGTTAGATCATCCACATCGATGTTACCATCAGCATCGCAATTCACGCCGATGACCTTCATGCCGACCATCACTGCGGAGGCTGGGTTGGTGCCGTGTGCGGAAACGGGGATGAGACAGATATTGCGGTGGGAATCCCCACGTGCGAGGTGGTAGCGGCGGATGGCGAGGAGTCCTGCGTATTCGCCCTGTGATCCTGCGTTGGGTTGGAGGGAAACGCCTGCGAAGCCGGTGACTTGAGCGAGCCAGTCTTCTAGGGTTCCGAGCATTTCGCGATAGCCGATGCTTTGGTCCGCAGGAACGAAGGGGTGAAGCGATGAGACTTCTGGCCAGCTGAGAGGAATCATTTCCGAGGTGGCATTTAGCTTCATCGTGCATGAGCCGAGTGCAATCATGGATTCATTGAGGGCGAGATCCTTGGATTCCAAGCGCTTGATGTATCGGAGCATTTCGGTTTCCGAGTGGTAGGTATTGAATACCTTTTGGGTTAGAAAATCGGTGCTGCGGGCGAGTGCGGCTGGCCACGATGCAGTCGAAATTTCCACCGGTTGGGGATCGACCCCAAAGGCAGCAGCAATCGTCCGGATGTCGGCAGCGGATGAGGTTTCGTCTAGCGAGATTCCGAGGTGGTCGGGATCCAATAAGCGGAGATTGATGCCGTGGGCTGCGGCTGTGGAGCAGATGGCGGCGGCTTTGTTAGGGACTTGGGTGACGAGGGTGTCGAAAAATGATCCTTCTTCGACTGCGATTCCACCACCGATGAGTGCAGCCTTCAGTTGGGCAGTTAGAGAATGAGTGGAGGATGCGATGTGTTTGAGTCCCTCTGGGCCGTGATAGACTGCATACATTGAAGCCATCACCGCGAGGAGTACTTGGGCGGTACAGATGTTAGAAGTCGCCTTGTCGCGGCGGATGTGTTGCTCGCGGGTTTGCAGAGAGAGTCGGTATCCTGGTTTGCCGCGTGAATCCACGGAAACACCGATGAGGCGACCTGGCATTTTGCGTTTCAGGGCGTCGGCACAAGCCATGAAGCCCGCGTGTGGTCCGCCGAAGCCCATGGGCACGCCGAAGCGTTGCGCGGAGCCCACACAGATATCTGCACCAAATTCACCTGGGGCCTTGAGGACGGTGAGGGCCAAGAGGTCGGCGGCGACGATTGTGATCGCACCGGCAGCCTTGGTTTGAGAGAAAAATTCGGCGAAATCATCGATGCGTCCGCGTGTATCGGGATATTGCACGAGGCAAGCAAAGAGCCCTTCGCAAGTGGCGGGATTGAAGGTTTGCCAATCGTCAAGGATCACTTCGATTCCGAGCGGTTCGGCGCGGGTCACCACGACATCAATCGTTTGGGGGTGGCAGCGGTCCGAGACGAAGATCGCGCGGGCTTTCGGTTTGCCAGCGAGTGCAAGGCTCATTGCTTCGGCGGCGGCGGTGCCCTCATCGAGCAGCGAAGCGTTGGCGACGTCCAAGCCTGTTAGATCGGTGATCATCGTCTGAAAATTCAGCAATGCCTCGAGTCGGCCTTGTGCGATTTCTGCCTGATAAGGTGTGTAGGCGGTGTACCAACCTGGATTTTCCAAGATATTCCGCTGGATGACTCCGGGTGTGTGAGTTCCGTAGTATCCTTGGCCGATGGCAGACCTCAGCACCTTGTTTTTCCCCATGATCGATTTCAATCGGGCAAGTGCATCGTGCTCGGAGTCTGCCTCTGGCACGTCGAGAGCGGAATTGAGGCGGATTCCTGAGGGGACTGCGGCGTCGATCAGGGTCGCAAGTGATGGGTAGCCGAGTTGGTGAAGCATTTCATCGCGATCGGAGCCCAACGGGCCAAGGTGGCGGCTGCGGAAATCGAGGCGTGCGGACATGGAAATGGATGATCGGTTTGGTGAGTGGACGAACGAAGAGGCGCGCCCATGTCATCATGGAAGATCATTTCTACGCAACCCTTGGGCGCAAGTATTATGCGAATTTCTTTAGCGGGCTTCTGGAAAACCCTCAACTTTCACGTGCGGAGGCCAATGCAGCGACATCGCGGATCGCTTGTTTTTGGAATGTGCGATGGGCTTGGGTGATTGCGATCCACAAGGAAGGGACGAAATGACGGGTGAAGCCGTGAGATTCCAACCAAGCCGAGAGGGTGGTGAGGTCGTTTTCATCGCCAAGAATTTCGGCGATTTCGGTGATTTTTGGGTCGAGTGGGATTCTGCCTTCGGGCAGGAAGTCGATGGCGCCGAGGTAGGCTTTGAGGGCCTTTCGAGCGTCATGAAAGTCCCCTTTGCCATTCAGTTCGAGTTTGCGGCAGCGTTTGCGTAGTTTGCGATGAAGTTTGGCGACGCGGCGAGCGAGGTCGTGCGCGAGGATTTTCGGGGTGGCTTGCTGCAGATTTTTGGTGGCGGCATCGAGGCGATCCGTGCACCACGCGATGGTTTCGGCGGGTGGGCTGAGTGCCGCAGTGTGAGCTTGTTGTTCGAGGAGGCTGATGATGGCTGAGGCGGCTGAGTGATCCTCATTCCAGCCAAGTTTTTGCCATGTGCTGAGTCTCGAAACCGCGTCGCGTGGGCCAGAAAGCAGTCGCCCGATTGCTTGGATTTCTCGCGCCGAAGTGGCACTCAGGCTGAAGAGTGAGAAGCCGCCACGCAGGGATTTTCCGAGTTTGCGGATTGCATGGATGTCAGCGGCGACGGGGCCCTTGGGGTGCTGGAGCCCTAGGAGCAGATGCTTCATGGCATCGCAGCAGGCGGCAAGTTTCTCATGGGCGAACCGCGCATCTTGTTCGTTGGGGCAGATCATGGGATTGGAGTGGGGCACTACGCGAGCAGGTTGCTAGCTAAGATGGCGGTATGCTATCACGACTGCTTGGTGGGATCGAGCGAATCGTTTGACTGAATTTCGGTCTCGGACAACGCCGAGCGTGGGTGCGATTTCTGGGATCGATTCAGGTTGTGGTGATGGAGCAATTCTGCGTGGATCACTTCATGATTTTTAAAGGTGCTTGGATCATGGGATTCGTGTCTGGGGTGTTCGTCGGGCCATTGAGCGCGACGGGTGTTTCGGATCGGGATGATGCGGTAAAAGTGCTGGATCGGATCGCGAGGCCAGTCATCGAGGCATTGGCAGAGGGGAAACTCAAAGAGCGTTTACCGCTTGGACCCGGTGAGGAATCGCGGAGGGGTTTCACCCATCTTGAAGCATTTGGAAGGACCCTCGCAGGAATTGCGCCGTGGCTGGAGCTCGGTGTGGATGCGACGCCAGAGGGTCAATTGCGGGCGCGTTACCTTCACCTGTGTCATGATGCTTTGGTGAATGCGACCGATCCCAAGTCGCCGGACTTCATGAATTTTTCGCAGAAGGGGCAGCCGTTGGTGGATGCGGCGTTTCTATCTCTTGGGCTATTGCGCGCACCGCGAGCGCTGTGGGATCCGCTCGATGAGTCACAACGGAAGCGGGTAATTTCGGCACTGCAAGCCACTCGGAGCACCCAACCTGGGGAAAATAACTGGCTATTATTTTCGGCCTTGGTCGAGGCCGCGATTTGGAAGTTCACCAGTGCATGCGAGATGGCACCCATTCAAAAAGCACTCGAGAAGCATGAAAAATGGTACGTTGGAGATGGTACTTATGGCGATGGTCCCGACTACCACTGGGACTACTATAACAGCTTTGTCATTCAGCCGGCATTGATCGCGGTCTTGGAGGTCTGCAAAGAAAATGGTTCGCCTCTCGCTGACCAACTGCCGACGATCCTCCTGCGAGCGCAGCGCTACGCGGAGGTCCAAGAGCGGATGATTTCGCCTGAAGGCACCTTTCCGGTGATTGGGCGTTCGAGCGCTTACCGATTTGGCGCGTTTCAGACGTTGTCGTTGATGGCGCTGCGCCATGAGCTTCCCGAGAGCGTGGATCCGGCAGCCGCCCGCTGTGGAATCCATGCAGTGGTCCGAAGGATGGTGGAAGCATCTGGCACCTTTGATGGAAATGGCTGGTTGCGTGTGGGCGTTGCTGGCTACCAACCCGCAGTCCGAGAAGCTTACATCTCCACGGGAAGCTTGTACTTGTGTCTGGCGGGATTGCTGCATTTGGGGCTTCCGGCAAATGATCCATTGTGGACAGCGCCTGCAAGCGACTGGACGCAGAAGCGGTTATGGTCTGGCCAAGAAGTTCGTTCGGATCATGCGGTCAAATGAACCTGAACGCCGAAAATTTTTCGGATTGGATGATGGCAGACCTTGTCAAACGAAGACCAATTCACTATCAATTAAACATGTTGAGTAAGAATCTGCTAATCTGTTTTGCGAGTGTGGTGGCAATTTCGGTTGATCTCCGTGCTCAAACCGAATCCCCAACCGAAAAAACCAAAGAGTCGGTAGGAGATGCGCGGTTCTGGCAAGCCAATCTCAGCGGTGGAAGCTACATGGTGTTGCTAAATCACATTGTGTCGGTGAGTCGTCACAAGTACCTGCTCGATGGGGCGCTGATTGTCGATGAAGTGACGATCGACACGACTGGACAAGCCTTGGCCAGGTTTTATTTTATCTCCCCAGTCAGTGACGCCGCTCCGGGTAACACGATTGCCGATATCGCACAGCATGGGCGCGAACTCGTCGATAAGGCCACCAAATACGTGGGCACTGAGGTGCAGAACATGGTGGTCAAGAAGTACCCCGACACCACCCATGCCAAGTCGATCGAGTACCGAATGCTCAGCGAGGCGGACCTTTCCTCGCTTCATGGTAGCGTCCAAAACGCATGGGAAACGGGCCGCGGCCGGAAGTTTAGCGCCAAGTGAAGCTCGCTTTCTTGCATGAGGGCGACATGAATCGATCCAATCTTCATTCTTGGACGCGAATCAGCAGTCAAATTTTTTAAATTACCATGAGCTCCTTTGAAACCAAAGTCCGTGAAGCCCTTGCAAGTCCTCAAAATCAGGGCGAAATCCCTGATGCAGATGCCGTCGGAACTGTCGGCTCTCCGGAATGCGGCGACATGCTGCGGATGTGGCTTAAATTTACCGAAAAAGACGGCAAACGCGTGATCGATCGGGCGTCATTCCAAGCATTCGGTTGCCAAACTGCGATTGCGGTGGCCTCGATGGCGACCGAGTTGCTTCGAGGGAAAACCGCGGATGAGGCGAAGCATCTCACCGCGCAGGAACTTACCGGCGATCTCGGCCCGCTGCCGCCGATGAAAATTCATTGCGGGCAGTTGGTGGAAGGCGCGCTTCGCAATGCCTTGGATCAAGATACTTCTGTCATCGCCTCTAGCAACCCACAAGCAAGCGCCATGGCTCCCACGCTTGTTTCTTCCCTCCAACCCTCACGCTCTGGCTCCATTCGGATTGTTCCCATCGATTGAACGGATGCCGTTTGTTTCTTTAATATCGATATCTAACAGTTTGCAACAATTCCATTAGGCACCAAAAACCATCTGCCCCCTTGATCCCGTGCTCGAGTTAAACGAAGTCAGTTTCACCATCCGCAAAGACGGAGAGGATATCCCGCTGGTTGACCGTGTCTCCATCGCTGTCCCCAAGGGCCATTTCATGGCGATTGTTGGGCCCTCAGGCTGCGGCAAGACGACCTTGTTGAAAACCATCGCTGGCCTAAATCCCGAGTCGGGTGGTGCCTTATTTTGGGATTCAAGAAATCTATCAGAAGAGGGTGATTTTTCGCCATTAGAGATCGGCTATGTCCCGCAGTTTTCCATTGCCTATGACCCCTTGACGGTTGACGAATCGATCGAGGCTGCCACACGCTTGCGCGTCCGATGTCACAATCATGCCGAGTTGGACGAACGGATTGACCGGGTGCTCGCGGAGACCGGCCTTGGTCCAATCAGTGATCGCCAGGTCAAGGTGCTTTCGGGTGGACAGAAGCGTCGCCTGGGTTTGGCGATGGAGTTGGTTTCAGACCCCAAGTTATTGCTTTGTGATGAAGTCACTTCGGGGCTTGATCCAAGGTCGGAGAGGGAAATTGTTCGGTTGCTGCATGACCTCTCACGCAAAGACGGGCGCATCGTGCTCTCGGTGACTCACTCGCTGGCGCACCTTGAGTTGTATGATTCCATTTTAGTTCTCCACGAGGGCAAGGTGGTATTTCATGGGCCGCCTGATCAGTTGAATTATTATTTCTCGGTGAGTGATACCGAGGAGGTTTACCCGCAGTTGACCTCCCAAGACGCGGAGCGGTGGCACATTTCGTGGCAGAAACACCGCGAGTCCTTTCAGAAAATGATGGAGGTGAACCGCGCGCGCCAGATGGCCAATGGCGAGTTTCCGCCCGCCAAAGTCGATGGCGCCCGTGATGAGGCCCAGGCTTTGCAACTCCCTGGTTTTTTCAGTCAGGTTGGCACGCTCATTTCTCGGCGCAGGCGGATTTTTTTCCGGGATCGAGGTCAGGTATTTCTGCAAATTGCGATTATCATTTGCTTTCCGATTTTGGTGACCATTTTTAGCGATAAGGCATCAGGAAATATCCGGCGATATTCTGATACGCGACAGAACAACATGGCGGCAGAAATCCAAGAGGAACAGAGCGTGCGCTCGGATCAGGCCAAGGTTGGCTCCGCGATTTCCGGCATCATCATGTTTCAAGTGGTTTTGCTTTCTCTAATGGGTTCTAACAACTCAGCGCGTGAGATTGCCGGTGAGCGCCCGATCTATGAAAAAGAGAAATTTGGCGGATTGAGACCCTCGGCCTATCTAGCATCAAAGGTAATTTTTTTGACGTGTTTGGTGATCGGGCAGTCGCTCTGGATGGCGTTTTTCGTGAATTTTTTCGGGACGTTTCGTGGTAACTTTGTCGAGCATGCGGGATATCTATTGCTCGTCAATGCCGCCATGACAGCCATTTGTTTGGCGATTTCTTCGTTGATGCGCACGGCCGAGCAGGCGTCGTTGTTATCGATTTATTTAGTGGGTTTTCAGCTTCCCTTGTCGGGCGCGGTGCTGGCGTTGCCTGAAAATATAGAGGTGTTCACCCGCCCGTTCATTTCTGCATATTGGGCTTGGTCAGGGTCCGTCGAAGCCCTGCAAAGCCAGGTACACGCTGCGGTGAAGTCGGTGGTGGACACCAGTCTGTCGGCCCAGCAGGCTTGCTACTACGTTTTAGGAGCTCACATCGCGGTGGCGCTCATTGCCACCTGGGTAGGCGCTCGTCGCCCTCAATGGGACTGAGCCAATTTTTTCGCTCGATTTTATGGATTTCCCAATTAACCTGAACTTTCAAACCCCCATTATTTATGGCACGCCGCGCTAGTTCACAACTTCACCCCGGAATGATCATCGGAGCCCTTGCTGCCTTGGTTGTCGCAGTTTTTGCCGGGAAATCTTTCATTGGGAAAAAGTCTGCCAGCTTTGGCGACATCGGCAAACTCAGCGTCGGCGATCTCCTTGAGAACGGCAACAGCCTGCGTGGAAATGAATACGTCATCGAGGGGCAGATCGACGAAAAACTCCAGTGGACCACCGAGCGTGGCCAGTTGGTGAGTGTGCGGGTGACGACGCCGAGCGGCGATGATTTCGTTGGGGTGGAGATCCCGCAAGAATTCAATCGACTGAACATCGACACCAAACAGAAATATTCATTCCGGGTGAAATTTCGACAAGGCGGTATTCCTGTCGCAACTGGCCTCAATCGTCTCTAACCCCTCCTGACTCTCCAATGAAATCGCCGATTCTTTTTTTCATCTGCTTCGTGGGAATGGCTCAGGGCCAAGTTTATACGCCGCCGCCTGCAGCATCGCCCGCCAAGGATGCCACGCCGACCGATACTCCCGCACCTGCCAAACAAAAACCAGCTGCAGCCAGTCCGCTCGGGCAGGAAATTCCGATGCTCGATCCATCGGCAGAGACGATCACCGTGGGGGGCGTTGCGATCCCGCTTGGCGACAATCGTTTGCTGAAGGCTCGGTTTGAGAAGTTTTTAAGCCAACCGCCGGAAAGCGATCAAGCGGCCGCCAAATACCGCGAGGCGATCACGAAAATCCTCAGCACCATTTCACCATTCAAGTCGGGCGGCCCTGACTTGTATTCTGCGTTCAAGTTGTTGCCTGGGGCATCTGCGTATCCGGGCGATGCGAATCTCTGCGGCTCCCTTGCAGAGTCGATCTACATGGCGATGCTCGCGAAGCAGGATGTGAATGGCCTTAACAAACTAAATCTTTCCATCGAGTCAGAAAAGAAGGCAATCATCGCCGAAGGTGACTGGTTGGCACGGCACGAGCGGGAAAATGAATTGGGAGAAGGTAAAGATATAAAGGATAAGAATGAAAAACCCAAGGCGGCCATTCAAACGGGTTCCGGTATCAACTCGCTCAAGTATGTCGAGACGCTCCGTCGCATCGCCGAAATCGAGGTGCTGAAGAAATCGAATATTGCCCGCACCGAGGCGGGAACCCTGCGGACCAAAGCACAGTATCAAGTCAGCATGATTCAATGGTTTGTCCAGCGGCGCTATGAACATGTTCTCATGGCAGCTCGTTTTTATAACCAGATTTGGAAAGATGGCGATGCGGCATTACGCATCGACAAGAACTCGGACGTTTCGAAATTATTCTCTGAGTCAGTCGGAGTGAGCCCCACGGTGTCGTCGTTGGATTCGCTCTCAAACGAAGCGATTCGTGAGGCGAGCAAGTACATCGAGGCCTTCGAGCTCATGCTCTCGCGTGGTGACTTGCACAATGCTTCGCAGCGGTTGATGGAGGCCTATGCCATCGGCGAGTATTTGGAGCCGCTTGCCACGCTCTCATTAGAAAAAAAGCGCCGAGTCGCCGATTACGTCCGTGACTTGCACGAGCTTTATGGGACCTTGCAAGCGCATGACTACACCAAGACGATGGAGCTTGCTGGACGTCTGAAAAAAACCGCGAAGGACTTCCCTTCGTCCAAGGTTGACAGTGCCATCGCGGCTTACACGCTTGCATCGGATCTAGCTGTTGAGGAGGCCAAGGCACACCTTCTCGCAAAGGAGAGCGATAAAGCGGCAGAAAAAATCCGTGTGGCGGCCGAGATTTGGCCCACGAACCCCAAACTCAAAGAATTTCAAAATCTAGTGAATAACAGCAGTGGGCTGGTGAGCGTTCGGAATGATTTTGATCGATTGATCAGTGAGAACAACTTTCGTGAAGTGGCGCGCCGCCAGTATGAAATCGCTCCGGTGATCCAAGGCGACGCAAATCGTGAGGCGGCTTTTAAGCAAATCATTGTCAATCTCACCAAGATCGAAGCGGCTCTGGGGAAAGCCTCGGAATTCAGCAAGATGGGGCAAGACTATGCAGCATGGGAGCAGCTTGCCAAGTTGCGTGAGGATTTCCCTGATGATCCCAAACTGGGTCGCGAGTTGGAGTTGTTAGCCCCCAAAGTGGCGGATTTCACCCGTGCTCTGGACAAGGCTCGCCAGTTCGAGAACCGGACGCCAAAGCAGGTTGGATCGGCACTGTCCTGGTATCTCAAGGCACGTAGCATTTATCCGCAGAGCAATCTCGCGGAGGTGGGCTACAAGCGGCTGGCCGATGAGATTCTCCCACCTGACGAGAGATCGGCGGCGGTATCTTCTGGGGCGAAATGAGTTGGACAGTCGGCGGTTGACTTGAGGGATTGGCAACTGGAAACTCATCCCAGTGAGCGAGCTGATTCTGGGAATTGATTTAGGAACAACGAATTCTGCGGTCGGCATCGTCGATTCTGGATTTCCGATGCTTTTGGCCAATGAGGAGGGTCGGCGCATCACCCCGAGTGCCGTGTGGATCGGGGCGGATGGATCGGTCGAGGTGGGAGAGAAAGCGGTGCGTCGGCAAGCGGCTGAACCAGAGCGAGTCATCACGAGCATCAAGCGGCTGATGGGGCGCCGCACGAGTGAGCTTGTGGAGGATTTCCCGGTTGCCATCACCGACGGTCCAGACGGTTTTCCGCAGGTTTTGGGCAAGAAGCCTGAGGAAGTGAGTGCCGAAATTCTTCGTGAAATGAAGCGTATCGCGGAGTGGCGAATGGGCGCGGAAATCACCAAGGCGGTGATTACGGTGCCAGCGTATTTTCATGATGCCCAGCGTGCAGCCACCAAACGTGCAGGGGAATTGGCCGGGCTTGAGGTGATTCGGATTCTCAATGAACCAACGGCAGCAGCCTTGGCGTACGGGCTCGATCGATTGGGCGAGATGGCGCGCGTCGCCGTGTATGATTTGGGTGGCGGCACTTTCGATCTATCCATTTTGGAAATGCAAGATGGTGTGTTTCAGGTGCTGGCCACCCATGGCGATACTCGATTGGGCGGGGACGATCTCAATGCGATGATTCTTGATGAGATGCTGATGCGGGCAGGGATTTCCTCCGTGGATCCTGCGGTGCGGGTTCGGTTGCTGGCTGAGGCAGATCGTGTCAAGGTGGCTCTTTCCGAGCATAAGCAGGCGGTTTTTCGGGTACCATTCTACGATGGCATCCGCAGCCTTGAACAAACGATCCGTCGCACGGAGCTCGAGCAAATCGCTATGCCATGGATTCAAAAAACCGTGCGTCTCTGTCGCCAAGCTCTAGCAGATTCATCGCTGAAGGCTTCTGATCTGAACGCCGTGGTGCTCGTCGGGGGTAGTAGCCGAATCCCTGCGGTTCGACGAGCAGTCCAGGAGGTTTTCGGGCTTGAGCCAGACATTTCTCAGCACCCCGATGAGGCGATTGCTCTCGGCGCTACGATCCAAGGGGGTGTGCTCAGTGGTGCGATGCGTCAGATTATATTGTTAGATGTGACGCCTTTGAGCCTTGGGATTGAAACGTTCGGGGGGTTGATGAATGTTTTGATTCCGCGAAACACGACGATTCCTTGCAAAGCGGGTGAAATGTTCACCAATGCGGCGGATCAGCAAATGGGCATGCACGTAAGGGTGCTCCAAGGCGAGAGGGAGATGGCCAAGGATAACTGGGAGCTTGGCTGCTTTGATGTTGCATTTTCACCTGCGCCAAAAGGGCAGGCGCGGATTGGAGTGCAATTTAAAATCGATGAAAATGGCATCCTTGAAGCGCTAGCAAGAGATGTTTCAACTGGGATTGACCAAGTGATCCAGATTGAAAGTGCGGCGGTGAATGTCGATGATGCTGCGGTTGAGGCCATGGTGAGCGAGTCCGTGGAACATGCCTTTGCCGACATGGCTCAGCGGGTTTTCACCGAGGCAAAGTTGAAGGCGGAGGAGTTGATTCCGGCGGTTGAGCTGGCCTTGAGTCAGGGCCTGGCCAATGCTGAGGAGTGTGGAGAAATCGAGAATGCCCTCGCTGCGGTTCGTGCCGGACTTTTGGATGGGACGGCCAATCTTCTTAAGCCAGCGGTGCAACGGCTTGACCTCGCGACGGAGGCACTTGCGGCACGACTTGTGGAACACGTATTGGATTCTGCCTTGGATCGGCAAAGGGTTGTCCGCGGTTGAATCGGAACTTGATCAAAGTCAACTTTCACCATCATGATGCCAAAAACAACGGATAAACCCTGATGGTGAAAAATAATTACTGGTTCCACTGTGGATGTTGCGGCTCGCTGTTCCGAGCGCGCAGCTTGGCAACTGAAGTCAGGGTTTGCACCAGTTGTGGCCGAAGCCCTTTTATAGGCAACGGGGCGGCAACTCCCGAAGTTCAGGGCCAGTTTGTCGCATCAGAGGCCCAAGTCCGCCATGACTCGAGAAATTCACGGAGAAAGCGCAAGATGCTTCCGGTGATGGCTAAGGTACTCTTGGGATGTTTGGCATTTGCAGCAGTGATTGTGGTTGGTTCCCAATTTTTAGTTGGGAATGGCTTTAAGACGAAAAAGCCAGCATCTGCAGCCGTGAGTAAAGTTACAATCTCCGAGGTCGATGCCGCTTTAATTGATAAAGCGATGCCTCTATTGCAGAAAACGATTGGTCGTTTCGTTGACGCGAGAACTCCGGAAGAGTGGTCGCAGTTTATTCTTGCACCCATTGCAGCTGCAGGCCGGATCGATCGTTACTATAGCTTTAACCCTCGGGTGAATGTTGTGACGGAAAAGCTAGATTTGACCCATTACGGCATTGTCAATTTGCCTGCAGGTAAGGCGGTTGAGTGCTATTGGACTGCCGACGGTGGCGAAGTGCTAGATACTGTTTTTATTGAAGAAAATGGTGAGTGGCTACTCGATTGGAATCACTATGTCAGGTATAGCGACTATCCGTGGGCGTCATTCTTGTCGGGTGGGGGGGATGATGTTGGTGAATTCCGTCTCCTCGCGCGTGAGCGATTGGCGGACGAGCGGAAAAACAAGGACACCATCAGCATCGCACTTTACGCACCTCGCTTTGGTTTTCCCGATAAACTTGGAATTGAATCACCCGAATTCCTCATTGAGCAGAGCAGTAAAAACGGTCGCCTGCTCGATGCCGCGTTCAAATTGAATCAAAGTGGTAAGTATGCATTTGACTCGAAACTTCCGAATATCGACCCCGAGGGGCTGGTTCGAGTCCGAGTGAAGGTCCGCCGCATCAAGGGGGTTGATCAAAACACGTTTGAAATCGATGAAGTGATCGCGTGCCATTGGTTTTCGACGGATGCTCCCGGAGTTGAAATTCCAGAGGATGCTCCGGCAAAGTGAACTAGGATTACCTCTAGAAATCGGTCACTCTAGGGTGCGCATTGCATCGCGCATCACCGCGAGTGGCGAGGTTCCCGGGAACCAATGCTGGAATGCCAATGTGCCCTGATGAATCAGCATGGATAAGCCATTGGCGGTCTTGCAACCGAGATTTTCTGCCGCAACCAACAGCGGCGTCAGCGGGGGTTGATAGATGGTGTCGTAAACCAAGTGATCGCTGCTCAAACAAGAGACGGGCAGGATCGATGGATCACTTGGCTTGAGCCCTACCGATGAGGTGTTGACGATCAAGTCACAGCTCAGACATGCCTTCAAAAGGGCTGGGTCATCAAATGACAACGCGGTGATGTTTGTGGTTCGATTGCTGGTGCGCAATCGTTCGGTGAGGTTTGCAAGTTTGTCCAAGCTGCGATTGACCATGACAAGTTTCCTAACAGATTGAAGGCAGCACTGGGTTGCAATTGCCTGCCCGGCGCCACCGCCAGCGCCAGCGATGAGGACGCTCAAGGATGCCAATGGAACGTTGAAATCCTCTTCGATGGCGAGAGCAAACCCAGGTCCATCGGTGTTGAATCCGCGCGTGGTGTCGGAATCGAAACGGATCGTGTTGACCGCTCCAAGGGCAAATGCTTCCGGTGAAACATCGCAACACGCCATGGCCTCAAGTTTGTGAGGGACGGTAATATTGCAGCCGATGAACCCCAAGGCGCGCATTTGGGCAAAGGCTGCCGCGACTTGTCCAGGCTGGATGTCGATGCGCACATAGCGTGCCTGGATTCCGAGAGAATCAAGTGCCGCTTGGTGCATCTTGGGAGATGCTGAGTGGGCGATCGGGTGGCCGATCACGGCAAGGCGTGCGGGCTTGGTGCAACCCGCGTCTAGCTGATCCCGTGATGCCAAATCCTCGAAGGTGTAGACTTGTTTCATGAATTATGGTTAGATCATTGCTATCAGTTGGCGGATGCGTACCACACAGCGATCTTGGCCTAACAGTTTAAGCATGTCGCCAAGGTCGGGCCCATGGCCTCGGCCAGAAAGTGCGACTCGCAATGGGAACATCAACTGCCCTGGCTTCGCTCCGGCTCCTTGCGCGGTGGCGGTTAGTGCAGCTTTGGCCGCGTCTGCCGACCACTCTGAGATAGCCTTGAGGGCATCTGCGAGATCTCCAAATAAAGCGGTTGCCGTGGCATTGGCGCGCACCTTTTCGATCGCTTCATCATCATAAGAGAAGTCATCTTTGAGTAGGAAGTCCAAAGCCGCTGGGACCTCACTGAACAGGCGGACCTTGTCTTTAACGGTTTGGACCACCTCAGTGAAGTTGGTAGGAATGGGCAAGCCAGCGGCCATTACCATGGGTTTTGCCGCAGCCGCAAAGGCATCGACACTCAAGCCGAGTAGATGCTGCTGGTTCACCCATTTGCATTTTTCGAGATCGAAGCGGCCGGGCGAGCGGTTGACTTGTTCTAGTGAAAAGCGCTCGACTAATTCGGTCAGTGTAAAAATTTCTTGCTCCGTCTTTGGGTTCCATCCGAGCAATGCGATGAAATTCACGACTGCTTCGGGCAGAAATCCTTGCCTTGGGTAGTCGGAAACAGCGGCACCAGCATCGCGCTTTGACATCTTAGACCCGTCGGGGTTGAGGATGAGCGGGATGTGTGCGTAATGTGGTGGCTTGGCGCCAAAGGCCTCGATGAGTTGCAGGTGCTTGGGCGTGTTCATGAGGTGGTCTTCCCCTCGGATCACGTGGGTGATTTCCATTTCGAGATCGTCCACCACATTTACGAAGTGGAAGACATAGGAGCCATCGGAGCGCTTCACCACCATGTCTGGAGTGTTCGATTCGTCGCGATAATCGATCGTGACCTCGCCGCACACCAAGTCGTGCATCGTGACCGGTTTCCGCTCGAAGCGGAATCGCCACGCGCCAGCGTCTTCGTAGACGCGACCTGCGGTGACGAGTTTGGCGAACCACCGATCGTAAATTTCGCTGCGCTGGCTTTGGTAGTATGGTCCGAAATTTCCGCCGACTTGGGGCCCCTCATCCCAGTCGAGGCCTAACCAATGCATGCCATCAAAAATCGCCTGACGCGCCTCCTCTGTGTTTCTTGCTTCGTCGGTGTCTTCCACCCGGAGGACAAAAACGCCGCCGTGTTTGCGAGCGAATAACCAGTTGAATAATGCGGTGCGTGCCCCGCCAACATGGAGGTAGCCCGTGGGCGACGGTGCGAATCGAGTGCGAATGGTCATGACCAAGGTGTAGGTGGCGGATGCGCCATGCGCAAGCAGGAGAAGGGCAGGGCGGGCATCCCTGGCTTTTGGCGCTGGTCAATTTGTCCGTGACTCGCTTGATTGAGTCCATGCACCTCGCCAGTCCTTCGCGCTACGCGGATTTATCATTCCAAGCCCGCTGCGGGAATTCGGGGCTCCATTTGCCCAAGATTTCTCTCGGCCTCTGGCACAATTTTGGGAGCGTAGACGATGCGGAAAATGCGCGCGCGATTGCACTCCGCGCCTTTGATCTCGGAGTTACGCATTTCGATTTAGCCAACAACTATGGGCCAGTTCCTGGATCGGCCGAGGAGACCTTCGGGCGCATTCTGCGCGAGGATCTGGGCGATTACCGCGATGAATTGATCATTTCAACCAAAGCAGGCTACACGATGTGGCCAGGTCCGCATGGTGACTTTGGGTCGCGCAAATACTTGCTGGCATCGCTGGATCAGTCGCTCAAGCGGATGGGCATTCCCTACGTGGATATTTTCTACAGTCACCGGCGAGATCCCAACACGCCGATGGAAGAAACCATGGGTGCGCTTGCGATGGCGGTGAAATCTGGCAAGGCGCTCTACGCTGCGATTTCAAATTATTCGCCGGAGGATACCGTGCGCGCGTGTGCCATCTTGCGCACTTTGGGTACACCGTGCGTTGTCCACCAACCGAAATACAGCATGTTCGAGCGGACGCCTGAGCGGGGTTTGCTCGATGTCGTTGGCAGCGAGGAAATCGGCGCTGCGGTGTTTTCTCCGCTCGCACAAGGACTTCTCACCGACCGCTACTTGCAAGGGATTCCCTCGGATGCTCGTGCGGCCAAGTCGACCGGTTTCCTCAAACGAGAGGATATCAGTGAGGCCAAACTGGCAAAGATCCGCGCCTTGGCTGGACTGGCTGCCGAGCGCGGGCAGCCGCTCGCCTCGAT
>JAPJNB010000260.1 GCA_026461385.1 Akkermansiaceae bacterium | reverse complement strand
TCGGGAGTTACGCCTCCATCACCTTGACCAGCGCGTCCGAAACCACGGCAGTGGGCAGCGAAGCACTGCGTTACAACAACGCATCTGGCAACACGGCGGTTGGCACTCAGGCACTCACAAATTGCAATACGGGCATCTCGAACACCGCTGTGGGGGCCAACGCGCTTTCATCGATCACCGGCAGCACGCTGTCATGCGCAATGGGCTACAATGCGGGTCGCTACATCACTGCGGGAGGAAACACCTTGGTAGGTGCCAAGACGGGATTGAGTTCATCGAATACCGGAGTGAGTGGGCAAGTGAGCCTAACCACAGGAGCGAGCAACACGATCATCGGCTGCAATGCTGGGGTGAACAACGCCGCCCGCAAACAAGCCATCGTGCTGGGCAAAGATGCCACTGCGCTCAACGACGGGGAATTGGTCCTCGGTGCGCCTCTCGTGGGGATTCGTGGCGGCGGGACCGGAACCACACCAACCGGACTAACCGGAGCCATCACCGCGCCAACAAACGCCACCACGCCCGTCGGTTGGCTGGAAATCCGCATCAACGGCACGCTCTTTAAAACTCCACTCTATCAGTAAACCACCACACTCATGTTTGATCTCACCGACACCACGCCACCAGCAGTTCACATCGCAAGCTCGCTCCTCGCCATGGCCAACCATGAATCCGAGCGCCGCGTGCAATTTCACCAAGCGTGCTTCAACGCGGTTTGGCACAACGAATCAGTGAGCCCGGAGGTCATCCTCGCCGCCATGGGAACCAACGCAGCACGCTACCTTCAAGCAGCCGCCGAGAGTGTCCGACACATCGCAGAAATTGCGGTGATTTCAGGAGTCACGCTCGATGACGTGCTGCCCGCTACAAGCCGCGAGATGCCCCACGAGGTCATCCTCCACGAAGACGGAACCGCCACCCTCGCGCAGGCAAGCCCGATTGACACGCCAAGCTAATCATGCGCCAGCCAATCGACATCGACTACGTTTCCAAAGCCATCGTCGGCATCGCATCGCCGGTGGTAGGTGTGATCACGTCGTTCCAAGAGCAACTGGAATGGCACCTGCGTGTGGCCTCCCTCTGCGTTGGTCTTGCTGTGGGCGTGATGTCGCTCGTGAGCATGGCAAAGAAAATGCGGGGGCGGTGAATAGATACTCAACGCGACTCCAATCGGAAAAACGCAGCGTTGTCCGGCGAGGTGAATTGGAACTCCATCTTGCCTTGTGCGTTGATCGTCGCATGCCGGTCGCTGAGTCCTTCGCGAGCAACCGCACAGGTCAGGATTCCTATTGCCGCCCTATGCGATAAAAGGCTTTTAAAGCGCCGTTTGTAGGGATGGCAAAAGAATCGCCAGTGGTGACTGCATTCGTTACCTGACTCCACACCTGCAGGTCGTTAGACTTCTCTAGCAGAATGCCGGCAGTGCTACCCTCCACTTGAATAACGAATTGACCGGCAACTAATAAAGCACTCTTGATGGTCGGTGTCTGCACAGGCAGCACGACCACTGGAACTCCGTCATAGCTCGCAGCGAATCCAGTGGCACCGGCATGCACAAAGATATTAGCGTTTGCCGAAAGTGAATAAAATGCACCGGAAATAATTACAGGCGCGTTACCTTCAAACTGGATTTGATTCAGACCTGTACTGTCATAGAACGCACCGCCCCCGATGCTGGTTACGCTGTTGGGGATCGTCACGCTGGTCAGACCTGTGCAGCTTTGGAACGCATAGCTCCCGATGCTGGACACGGGTAAACCAACGATCGCACTTGGAATTGTCACTGCCCCGCCACTTCCAGTGTAACCCGTGATGGTTACTTCCGTTGCCGTTGCCGTATAGGTGAAATCCACGGCGGTCGTGAAAGTGCCAACGGTCGAGTAGGCGGTGCCGACGCTGTTGGTCGCATAAGCTTTGAAGCTGTAGGTGGTTCCCTTGCTGAGCCCGGTGGCACCGATGGTGAATGCGCCGGTCGCTGTGGTTCCTGCTAACACGTTGGTTACGCCAGCCCCGCCGATCGTTGGGCTGCTGTTATCGGCCGTCCTTGAGTAAACCACGCCGCGGGCACTGAGAGTGACTCCTCCCGTGGAGGCTACCGTGCCGCCCAAGGTCGCGCTCGTCAGGCCTATGCTCGCGCTGGTGGGGCTAGCAACGCTCGGAACCACGGCGACCGTGAGCTCATAAGTCGTGGAAGCCGTGTCATTGACGCCGATGTAGGGGTGGAAGGAGGCGGCTTGGGTGGCGGTGATCGTCACCGTGCCGGCGGCGACTCCGGTGACGAGGCCCGTGGAGCCATTGACCGTGGCGATGCTCGGAGCGGAGCTCTTGTAAGTGATCGCTCCGCTGCCTTCACCGGAGATGCTGGACGTGGCGACATTGGCAAAAGTGGTGCCCACCTGCACCGAGGCCGACGTCGGTGTTGCAAAGGAAAGGACTGGAATGGGATCAATCGAATAATTCTGGCGCCGTTGGAGAGCATCGATTTCACCGTAAATGCTATAAGCGTCGGCAATGTAAAAAATTGAACTGAGCCCTTTATTGTCTCGCGTGATCGCACTGACGGACGTGACGGGCGCCACACTAGACCAAGTATAACCTCTTCCATCGCTCGCCAAATACTTGTCACTGGCGATGCGCCCATTTCCAGAGCTGGTAATATTGACGATCCGCAACTTGCGCTCTGACTCCACAAGCATCAACTCCGTCAAATAGGCGCTCCTGGCGTTTATATTGAGCGCTCCTGGACCACCCAGGGTAGCCTGGGTCGCCAAGCCGCCATCTCCTGAGGAGACCCCTAACAAGTAGCCTTCTCTGTCAACGGTTGGCTTGCTGTTGTTCGGATCAGCAACCGGCGGCACTCCAGCCACGGTGGTGATGATCTGAGTCGTTGCGTCAATCCTTCTTACCAGATTGTTACCGCGGTCGATGAAGTAGAGGTTGTCATTGACGTCCAACGTCAATTTGCTCGGAGCAGACAGCGTGGCAGAGGTCGCAGGGCCACCGTCCCCGGCGTAATATACACGCGCCACCTGCGCTTCATCATAATCATCAAGATAATTCACATCCAACCCGGCGGTGTTGGCCTGATTATCCGTGCCGCCGGCGATGGTGTGAATGATGCCATCGCTGGAGTCGATTTTCCGAATCACGCGATTGCCGGTATCGGCAATGTAGATGTTCCCCTTGCTGTCGACCGCCACCCCTTCCGGGAAATTCAGAAATGCCGCCGTCGCCGCTCCGCCATCTCCCACAGGATCCCCCACCCACCAATAAAGAGCGCCGCCGGCGATGGTGGTGGTGGCACCCGTGCTCAAGTCCACCGCCCGAATCATACTGTTGTAAGTGTCCGCAACGATCAACTTCCCCGCCCCCGCATTGGAATATCTGCCCGTGTAAGCAAGCGCCAAATCGCTGGGATGATTGAATCGGGCAGTTACGCCTGTACTGGAATCTGCGAACTCTCCAGTGGGTGCGGAGTCGGCATCGACATAGGGACGGGGTGCGGGCCCCGCGATGGTGTTTACCGCATCGGTGGCCATGTTCATCCTTCTGATGGAATGATTCCCCTGATCGGATATATACATGTAAGTGTTTGTGGAATCCATCGCGAGGCCGCTGATACCATTGAACGCTGCACTCCTGCCTTGCCCATCACTGAACCCAGCCATGCCACGTCCCGCGTATACACCTGTATTTGTCCCCGAAACCACCGCGCTGCCCGCGCTGCTATACCCCGAGGCATTCTTCGCATACACACTCACCGTGCATGTGAAAGAATCGGAGATGGAGGCCAGCGTTGGATCAAAGTTGTTAAGGCTGCTGAGCACAATGAGCTTGGTACGTGCGGTATTTACAATGCCCGTGAACTCGGTTGTCACCTCGCCCAAGAGCTTTGCTGTCGCATTTTTATTGGCGGCTGTCGGGGAGACTTTTGCGGATATTTTATACTCAGTAATCTCGCTGCCGCCCCAGTTTACCGGCGCGACCCAGTAGACATAATATCCATAGGTGCCATAATATCCATAGGTGCTTCCCCCGTACGGCAAGGCAACTTCCACATACGGCGCCTCCGGCACTTGGGCGGATGCTGTAGCCCCAGAAAAAATCCATCCGGTCAAGAGCACCATCCAAAGCAAGATGTGGGGCTGGCGCCGCGGGCTTGCCTTCATCATTCGGGCGGTCCCGGCAACCGCTTTTGCCGGAATCACGGATAGCGAACAGAGCGCTGCGAGGAATTGGAGGAGTCTCATCGAAAGGGCGTTTTTCATGGAGTGAAGGAGTGGCGATGCAGACTATTCATCAATACGGCTAGACCATTAGAAACAAACTAGACCAAAGCAATAAAAAACCCCGGATGGCTTTCACCGTCCGGGGTTTCTACTTTGTTTTGTTTAAACTCAAGGACGAGCATCCACCTGGTAATGCTTTTTCAGCGCGGCGAACACGGCGTCGAACTCATAGAGGTAGAACCGCGGGGTGATCTGGATGTAAGGGATCATCCGCTTAGACACCCAAACGTCGATCGATCGGGTGCTAACGGACAGGCGCTTTGCGAGTTCCTTCTTTTTGATCAGGGTGGGCTGGAAGAAACTTGAGCTTGCTACAGACTGGACCGAGTCGCTCGTGTTCATCGTCCGGTCAGGATGTGTGGTAATGGTGGCTTTCATGGTTACGCATGGTAGGTGGTGTCAACGCACGATTGATTTTCCCTACGCAGGGAAATAATCCGAAGCTTCTCACGGATGGAGAGTGGCAACTCCTTCGGTAGCCACCCGTCAGGCGGTCGGATCGAGAACCACGCCTTCGCCGCACCCTCGTCCACAATCTCCCGGTAGTGGCGGAAGATCATTTTCGGGGAGTTACCCGCCTCCAGAGAGGTCCGT